>CAYYFV010000020.1:0-6599 GCA_964471455.1 uncultured Candidatus Peribacteria bacterium
CATCTGTGAAAGAACCATTAGTGCAAGAGGCCGTTGGAGAGTTTGGGTCTGAAACGGTGGAGGTGGATCTTTTTTGGGATGAGTCTGCTGATTTAGATACTATGGAGAGTGTGGAGGAGTTTGAGGTTTTGGAAGATGTGAAAGTTTTTGAAAGTCAAAACTCCGAGAGCTTGCTGGACTCGGAGTCAGTAGATGTGAATATAGAGGAGTCTGAAATTGAATTTAAATAATTCCTGAATAGTGTAGGACCAGGCCTAGCATTGCCATGAAGTTACCTATCATCCAAAACCTCATAGTCACTGTAAATTCTTTCCAGCCGTTATATTCGAAGTGATGATGGATTGGAGCTATATCAAAAACTTTTTTGCCTCTGAATTTTTTAGAGAGTAGTTGCACGATGACTGAGAGTGTTTCGATAACGAAAATGAAGCCAATAAAGGGTAGCACAAGTATGGTGTCAGTCAGCATAGCTATGACGCCTATGGTTGCACCTATGGCGAGTGAACCGGTGTCTCCCATATAAAACTTGGCTGGCGGGATGTTGTTCCATAAGAATGCCAAGATAGCCCCGACCAGGACTGAACAAAATGTCGTGAGAATAAAGAGTCCCTTGGTAAAAGATATAATGCCCAAGGCAGTTAGAGCTGTAATACTAAGTCCCGCTGCCAGTCCATCGAGTCCATCTGTGATGTTGACTGAGTTGGATGTGCCAATGATTATGAAGATAAATAGGGGAATATACCAGAGACCCAATTCGATGTTTTGTCCTAGTAGGTAGATACTTGAATATCCTAGTTTGGAGAAGAACCAATAGGAACCAATCATTGCCAAAACTGTCATCCAAATAGTTTTGGTATGTGCTGAGAGTCCTTTGAACTTACCAATTTTTTTGACATTCATGTAGTCATCAACAAATCCAAGTAGCCCGAATGATATAAGGGTGAAGAGTGGGATGTATGTTTCTTGTCTATTTATGAGTGAGTATTGGGTGAGGTCTGTTTTGACTGAAAGGACCGACAACAAACAAATAATTAGTGTGCTACTCCAAATAATAATGCCTCCCATGGTTGGTGTGCCCTCTTTGTTTTTGTGGAGGGAATTGAATAGTGGTGTTTGGGATCCATCGAGGGTTTCTTCTTTGATTTGTTGAGTAAATTGTACCTTTTTGATAAGTTTTATGAAATAGGGTGTGCTGGCGAGTGCAAGTCCAAAGCTTGCAATACTTCCTCCCAAGATTAGTCCGAGGTGGTTGGCTAGGATTGAAGAAATCATATTTATTTAAAATTAGTGCTAAATTCTATGAGGCTATTGGTATCTAAGAATCTATCTTGGCTATTTAAGATGATTGTTAGAACTGGTTTTTTGCCTTTGGTAATGCCAATTAGGCATTGGCCTGCCTCTGGAGTTGTGCCGGTCTTGAGACCCTTGAGATTGAGTTGGTTGTGGAGCTGTTTATTGGTATTGTGGAGTTGATACTTTTGGTTTTTATTATCGGTTATGGTGCTTGAGGTCTGACTAGCAATGTCTATTATATTCTGATTTTTTAAAATTTCTAGTGTTAATTTCGTTAAATCATATGCTGTTGAGTAGTTTTTAATATGGTCAAATCCGATTGGGTTTTGGAAGTGGGTATTTTTGAGTCCGAGTTTTTGAGCGTAGATATTCATTTTTTTTATGAAGGCATCAATAGAACCGGCATTATGTTGAGCGAGGGCCATAGCTGCCTCGTTGGCAGAATTAAGTAGGGAGGCCTTTATGAGTTCTTCGACGCTGTATGTACGATTGGCTTTGAGATATGCAGTTGAGCCGCCTGTTTCTTTGTGGGTCTTGTTGAGTGTGACTTCTTGTTGGAGTGAGTTTTCTTGGAGGATGGTATAGAGAGTCATGAGTTTGGTGAGGCTGGCAATTTGGCGTGTTTGTTGCGAGTTTTTTTGATAAACAATTGTATGTGTATTTAGGTCTAATAACATAGCGCTGTGGGCGCTTAGTACTGGAGAGGCATTGTGGAAAACTTGGTTCGGGGCGCCCAGTAAGTTGAATGACAAAATTGTAGATAATAGTATGCTGAGGGTTTGGGAGATCATTTATTCAGTGTCTTTAGATGTAATTATTAATGGACTTTTTTGTGTTTTTTGGACTTCTAGGGTAGCTTCGCTAGATGTGTTTTTGAGTGGGGATTGATACCACTCTTTTTGTCCTTGGAGAATGAGTTCTTCGAGTTTTTCTATTGGTGTGAAATAGTCGTAAAAGGCTTTGAGATCTTCTCCGATAATTATGTCTGTGTGAATTGTGACATCGGGGTTGTTTATAGGTAATTCAGATGAGTTTTTTATAAAGAGAGCTTGTTCAAAAGCCTCGAGTACTTTTTGTTGGGTGAGGTTGTAGTATTGTAATTCTGATTTTTCAATTGCGGTTGAACTTGCGTTGGTCACATCTTCAATTTGAAAACCAAGTCGTGTCAGATGAGCGGCTACTTTGCGGGCATATCCCGGGATATCGGTACCATTTTTGACTATGACTTTACCATGGTAGAGCATGGTATTGGTGTATTTTCTATGTAATTGAATGAAGTTTTGGATGTATGAGTATTTTGGATCTAAGGGGAGTAGTACGAATGCGTCTTGATATTCAGATTTTGGTGGTACAAATAAAAATCCTCCTTTGCGAGTCGGGTCATCATGAATTACTAGATTGACAATCTTACTCATATCAAAGTTCTTGGCAGTTGAGGCTAGGTATATCATGTCATCGAGACTCATATTTGTGACTATATTGGACATGAGGGCACTGTAGAGTTGTTTGAGTTTGTTTGGGCTGGTGAGAACTTCTTTTGATTGGGCCTTGTCTTTGAGAGCGCTTATGAGTTGTTGCTGTCTGCGAGATCTATCGAAGTCAGAGGTGGTTTTACGACTTCTAATGAATTTGAGCGCAGTCTCTCCATTGAGTTTGACGGCACCGGCTGGGAGTGTGAAGGTGTCAAAGGTATAGTTTGGTCCTGGATAAAAAGGATCATATATGAGATTCTCGTTGTATATGTCGACTCCACCAAGTGCATCAACGATATCTGTGACGGCTTCGAAATTGACTCCTATATGATAGTGAATGTCGATATCTGTAATGTTTGAAATAGCTTTATTTAATAATGAAAATGCCCCATGTGGTTTGAGTTTACCGACGTAGTTGGCATATATGCTATTGACTCTTTGTGGGATAATTTCTGGGTGATTGATGTAGAGGTCTCTGGGTATTGATAAAAGATAAGCTTTGGATTGTTTGGGATTGATACCTGCTAAGATAATAGTATCTGTGAGATCGGTACCGTCGTGTCCAGCACCACCCATTCCAACTATGAGCAGATTGGTAAATCCCTGGGAATCAGTTGGAAGTTGATTGGTGAGTGATTTAAATACAAAGTCTTGAAAGTGGGCCTTGTAAAAGGCCTGCATGCCACCTCCAATTATCAGGAAACCGATTAAGGCTACGATATATTTTTTTTTGTTTTGGGATCGGTGAAATTTGTGTTTGAGATATTTTTTAAGCTTGAATACAAAACCTCTCTTTTTGATTTTGGTTATTTTAAAGCTCATATTTATGATATTTTATAAGAGTAACTGCGTCACATGAAAAAACTTTTTGCTTGGCTATCTTTGATAGTTTGTATGCTTGTTATATATAGTATATATAATTACAACTATTCTAATGTTTCTTTTGATAAAAATCAAAAAACTCTAGTTAATTTTTTTGCTAAGAATCATTGGCAAATTCTTGGAGAAGTTGATTTATCTGCGAATTATTTTCATGACTGGTTTATGTCGGATTATCAGTTGAAATTTGATGTAAATTTTTATAATTTGAATTTGGAGACGGTCGCCTTTGTTAATGTGTCTTTTGATCACTTGAAGTTTGAATATTTGAAGTTGTTGGTGTTTTATGATCAAAGTAATTTTTATTGGAGGGTCGTTGAAAATACTTTGGAAGCCGCTAATCAGTTTTCTGTTTTGAACTCTCAGGGTTGGCAGGCAATCAATTTGGTTGATTTACAGACGAATTTGGATATAAATGTTTTGTCGTTTTTGGGGATCGATAATAAATCCGGTTTAATTCTCAGATGGTCGAGTATAGCCGAGGGATTTTTTGCTGATATGAACTGGGTGGTACCAGAATTGTCTTTGGAGTTTGTGTCTGATGACAGAGCGGTTTTGGCCAATAATGATTTTCTTGATTTGGAAGTAAAAGTGCATGATTTTGGTGGGCAGTTGCCGATATCAAAACCCCTAAATTTTAGAGTTTTTAAATAAGTTTTTGTACGCTTGGATCTTTAGTTAAAGGATGTGCGTAAGAGATTTATATTTTTGTTGTTTGGATTGATTTTTTTGAGTCAGTTTGTGGGTATTTACCTTTTGACTCTTTTGTTTGCTGTGTGTTTTGTATTTGTGTGTGTGTCCGATGGAGGGTTTTGGTTCTGGCCTTTGATTTTGATTATAGTGTTTTTGCGAATTGTATTTTGGCAGACTGCTGTGGTGTCAGATCTGGTTCAAGAGTTTGGATTTGATGCTTATGTGTGCTCGTATGTTTTGGATTCGAATTACTACTCTTCGGTATTTGTTTGTGGTTTGGAGACAAATGATAAGCTGGTGATTAGATTTTTAGCTGATGTAGATTTGAAATTTGGCGAGACTTATCGTTTTGATTTGGATTGTCAGCGGATTGTAGGTGAGTACGCGGATTATTATCGAAGTCTGAATGTTTTTTATAGCTGTGATGTATATGCAGTAGAGCCGTTGGACCACCAGAGTGTTTGGTTGTTCTTTTTGAGGAAAATTTCTTTTGTGCGTAATTTTATGTATAAAAAAATTGAACAGGGTTTCCATTATCCCACGGCAGATTTGTTAGCCGGTTTATTGCTTGGGTATCGAGCTAATTTTGATCTTTTGACCAAATATAGTCTGAATTACTTGGGTCTGACGCATTTGATTGCGATTTCCGGTTATAACGTAGCTTTGTTTTTACTACTCGTCGACAAGTTATTGTTTTTTGTAAACCGTCTGCGGCGTATGTACTTGTATCCAATTTTTTTATTAATTTTTATTGTTTTAACTGGATTTCAATCTTCTGTGATTCGGGCATGTTTGATGGCACAAATTCAATTGTTAGCACTTAAGTATCATAGTGACTATGAGGCTTTGGATGCATTGCTTGTTGTGATGATAGCTATGTTTTTGTGGAGTCCGGCTCGGATATATTTTGATTTGGGATTTTGGTTATCTGTGACTTCGACAATGGGGATTATTTTGTTTGGTAATAGAGTACTTGGATTTATGTCTCGATATTTCAAAAACATTTTGCTGCAGGAAGCTTTGGCGATGGGATGTGTGAGTATGTGCGCGACTATGTTGATTTCTATTGTGTTTTTTTCTCAATTTAATTTGTTTGCGATATTGATTAATATTCTGGTGGCGCCATTGGTGCCTGTCCTCATGTTTGGGGTTTTTAATTATATTTTGAACTTTAATTATTTTTTGGATGTATTTTATCGTTTGGTTTTGGGCGTGCTTGTGGATGTGTTTTTTGTGCTTGTGGAATGGTGCTTATTTTTAAATTTGATTTTTTGGCAATTATTTCATGATTTTTTTAACTTTATGTCTTAGAATGATTTTAGATTAATTATGTATATGAATTTTGGGGAAGGTTATCGACAGCGTTTTGAAAAATTGAATGATGAGCAGAAGCAAGCAGTTAATAGTATTTATGGTCCGGTGATGGTTGTGGCTGGTCCTGGTTCTGGGAAGACTGAGTTGTTGAGTATGCGTGTGGCCAACATTTTGCAGTCGACAGATGTGAATGCTTCTAATATTTTGTGTCTGACTTTTACAGATGCCGCCACCAAAAATATGCAAGAACGGTTGAGTAGGATTATTGGTCCAGATGCTTTTCGAGTTGGGATTTTTACTTTTCATAGTTTTTGTCAGTATGTGTTGAGTCATTACCAGGATTATTTCTATGATTATGTAGATCAAGATTTGGCATGTGATGTGCGTAAGTTCGAGGTGATTAGTGAGAATTTGCGTGCGATGAGTTTGGATCGGAATCTGCGTGTGATGGATTTGGATGGGAATTATGTGTTTTTGTATGATATTCAAAGGTTGATTACTTGTTTGAAAAAAGCCAATATCAATCCAGATTCATTTAGTGAATTGATTGCTGGATTGGATCAGGAATATGCTGTGTTGAATGATAATATTTCTGCCTTTTTTGAGGAGCTTGGGGTTTTGAGATCTTATAAGAATATCGATAAGGTCGAGCCTCTGGTCGATATGCTTACTGGGCTAGATGGGCAAATGGCTGCTTTTTTGGTGAGAGAGTTGTCTTTGGCTCTGAATGAATGCCAAGACGAGACTAATACCAAGGCCTTTACGCGTTTCAAAAATAAATATTTTGCCAAAAACGAAAATTTGCAAATGGTTATTAAGGATAGTTTGCGTTTAGAGAATTTACGCGATTTCGAATCTGTTTATAGAAAATATACAGAGTTTTTTTCTGGGAATGGTTTTCGTGATTTCGATGACTTGATTCTTGATTTGAATGCAAAATTACGTGCC
>CAYYFV010000020.1:6612-10693 GCA_964471455.1 uncultured Candidatus Peribacteria bacterium
ATGTTGAGAGCTAATTTGCAGGAAACTTTTCAATTTATTTTGGTGGATGAATTTCAAGACACTTCCGATGCCCAAATGGAATTAATCAATTTATTAGCGCAACCTGTGCAGGCTGATTTGGATTCGAATTTGCTTGTGGTGGGGGATGATGATCAATCAATATATAAATTTCAGGGTGCTAATATTAAAAATATTTTAAATTTCATAGCAGAGTATCCCACTGTAGAGACTATTATTTTGGATAAAAACTATCGGTCTAACCAGTCTATTGTTGACTTGTTTTCGAAGGTAGTTGATTTGAGTGGGACTCGGCTTTCACAATTTTATCCAGATATTCAGAAGGATTTGAAGGCTGCCAATCCCTCTATCAAAACCGGTGATATTCATCTGGTCGAAGCGAGTTGTCTCGATTCAGAAATGCATTATGTAGCTGAGCAGATTAAAACTTTGACGAAAGATGATGATTTTGCAGATATTGCGGTTTTGGCACGTAATCACAAGGATCTTATTCGTTTGTCTGAGTACTTAGTTAGTCAGCAAATTCCCGTGGCATATGAGAGTAATATGGACGTTTTTAATCAGGATGTGATTTGTTTGCTTGTTGATATGATTATTTTGATTTCCGAGTTTAACAAACCCACTCTAAAAAGGGTGTATGAGTTGCTGCCCAAGGTTTTGGGGCATCCTGCATTTGGGATTCCAACTCAAGAACTTTGGAGTTTTTCGCGGGCTTGTTTTAGATCACGTAAAAAGTGGGAGGACTTTGAAAAGTTAGATGATTTTCCCAATGTCAAACATTATTTGTATTTCCTCAAGCAACTTTCTGTGCAGTCTTTGAGTGTTTCCTTTAGAACCATCTTTGATTATCTGATTGGTTCCAAGACTATTGATGTCAAAGAGAACTTATTCGATGTGACGGTTTATCACTCGCCAATCAAATCTTATTACTTGGATTTGAATTCATTAGAGTCTTTTCAGAGTTTGGAGGCTTTGAAGAAGTTTGCCGAAGCTTTGGACGCATATTATCGTTCAAATAACTACGATATATCTCAAGTAGTAAACTATATTGATTTTTATCAAAGTTCGCGTCTCAAGCTCAATTTTAGACTCTCCTTAAATGATCAAAATAGTGTTGAGCTAATGACAGCACATGGCTCCAAGGGATTGGAGTTCAAACATGTAATTATTTTTAATACTACTCACAAAAATTGGGGAGAGGCTCGAAGCATGTCCAAATTGAAATTACCAACACATTTGCGATTGGAACCAGATGGAGATGAGATTGACGATATGGTGCGTTTGTTTTTTGTGGCTTTATCTCGAGCCAAAGAGTCACTGTATTTGACCTATGCCAAACAGGGTTTGAATAAAAAAGAAAATTTATTGCTTGGATTTTTGAGCCAGGTCGAAATACCTACTGTTAAATACGAAATTGACCTACCAGAGAAAATTCAAATTGCCAAAACAGATCTCAAATTGGACGTTATCGAGACTCATTTCAATCGAGATGCTTTTATTCGTCCAATTGTTGATGATTTTGTAATTTCTATTTCTGCAATTTTGAGTTTTATTGATGTTTGTAATTCGACACCAGCCCAGTTTTTGGAGTCTTATATTTTACGTTATCCGCGTTCGACTTCCAAGCAAGCAAGTTATGGTAATTCAATGCATGCCGCCTTGAATTTTGTGAATATTGAATTGAAGAAAAACAATAAGATTCCTGATTTGTCTGAGATATTCAAAGCTTATGAAAAAGAATTGAATCGTCAGCCTCTGACTCCTTTGGAGCGTGAGTTGTATTTGGAAAAGGGGCGGGCCAATTTGGCGAATTATATGCAGTGGCATTCTGATGGTTTTTCTAAATATGATTTGAGTGAATATAATATGGCCTCAGCTAATTTGTATATTAATTCCTTCAAAGTTTCTGGGAGTTTGGATCGGGTGGTATTTGATTTCGATGACAAAAGTATCAATGTCATCGATTACAAGACTGGCAAACCTTTCGATGCATTCTTGAAAGGGAGTCCAAGCACCAAGCTCAAAAGTTTTAAATATAAGTTGCAGTTAACTTTTTATCGGTATTTATTAGAACATCATCCAAATTATAAATCTAAGTACAAGTTTGGTAAATCTTATTTACATTTCTTAGATGCCAAAAACGATGTCGAATCTGTATTGGCTTATGTGCCAACTGAGAATGATATGCAGTTTTTGTTGCAAATTATCGAGGCTGTCACTAGCAAGATCAAAAATATGGAATTTCCGGATGTGTCTGAATATGAAAAATCGTACTTTGGGGTGCGGCAATTTGTCGATGATTTGATCTCTGGTAAAATTTAGAATTCTAATTCGAGATAGACTGGGCAGTGGTCAGACCCATGAATGTTGTCAAAAATCTTGGCATCTTTGAGGTTGTGTTTGAGTGATTTTGAGACTATGAAGTAATCAATCCGCCAGCCAACATTGCGAGCGCGAGAGTGTGTTCTGTAGCTCCACCAGCTATATTTGTGGGGGGATTGATCAAAGACTCTAAATGTATCAATAAAACCATGGTCCATATATCTTTGAAAGCCGCTACGTTCTTCATCCGTAAATCCGGCCGAGAAGTGATTGGTTTTGGGATTTGCTAGGTCTATTTCTTTATGGGCGACATTGAGATCCCCGCAAACGATGACTGGCAATTCTTTTTCGAGTTCGACTATGTAATCGAAAAATGCTGCGTCCCATTCCTGTCTGTTTTCGAGTCTGGCTAGGTCACTTTTGGAGTTGGGTGTGTAGACATTGACTAGGTAGAATTTTTCATATTTGACTGTAATTACCCGGCCTTCTCCCTCGTGTGCTGGATTGTTGATGCCAACTGAATACTCTAGAATTGGCTGCTTGGAAAAAATTGCAGTACCCGAGTAGCCCTTCCTGTCGGCGGGATGATATAGGGTTTGGTAACCTGGAATGGAGTCGACCTCGGTTGGGATTTGATCTTCGGTAGCCTTGATTTCTTGCAAGCCAAAAATATCTGGATCAATTCCCTGAATACTTTGAATGAAGCCTTTTTTGTGGCAGGCTCTGATTCCATTGACGTTCCAAGAGAGAAGCTTGAGTTGCATTGATATGTGTTATTAAGTTGCTATGATGTTATCAAATTCGTGAACTGTTTTCTAGCCTCTTGATCATAATATACTTCCATATTTTCTGGGTCTATGTTGTGCATCTGTGAGAACTGCTCTATAAATGCTTGCCATGTATGGCTGTCTGCCAAAATTGGAATCGGCGTTTGATTAGGATACATGGAATTGTGGGTGATTGCTGTAGCAACTGCAGTGCCTTTGATATGCTGATGTAGTTTTGGATAATATGCATTTGGTATTTTGCCAGCTATTATCATTGACTGATCGTTAACTCTAAGGTTGTATTCTAGGTCTCTTTTTAATTGCGTGAGAGCATATTGATACCGTTGAGTCATGGCTCCGTGCCGGAATTTACTCGTAGCCCACGGATTGTGAGTGATGTAGTTCCAAACTGCTGTAGAGGGACTATTGGAATCGAGTTGGTGGATGCTTGGATCATTTGAAAGCAGGGGAGCACCGATTGTTTGTAGAGAGTCAAGTTGTTTGTAGTTTCCAAGGATCATGCTGTGAGTGATGGTGTTAGCATTTTGGCTAATATGATTTACTGCTGAGTTGGCTAGGATGATCGTGCTATATAGTGGTGTGTTTGGAGAGTTGGGAACAAGTACTTCGCTATTAGCGATCATGAATTCTATAATTGTTGGTAGGCTGTTATCTGTCAAAGAAATTGATTTTTGCCAGTTAAATAAAGTCGGTTTTTCTCGATGTAGTGTTTCTTCGTTTGCTGCAATTTGTTTATGTAATTTTGAACCAAGGCATCTGGTTAGGGCCATCGATGTGGTATCGAGTATTTCTAAAATGTGGGTATTGCTGTATTCTAATTCCGATCCATGGACTAATCCGATTCGGTGCATGGCTCCAGGATTGAATAATGATGGATTTTGCAGTTTTGTGTCGAGTTGATCTGCTTGCAATTCTTGAAAGACATCGAGTTGATTTGGTCGATCTGCTTGCAA
>CAYYFV010000021.1:0-10673 GCA_964471455.1 uncultured Candidatus Peribacteria bacterium
GTGAATACTTTTGTGTATTTGGACAAAAATTTCATGAGTGTCGATGATATAGCAGAGGCTATATTGGTTAGTAATGAGGATAGCAGTGCTGCTGCTGGAATTCCAAGTTTTGCTGATTCTGATGCCTTTAATCAGCTGGTATTTAGTGGTCAACTGATAAGTAATAATTGTGTGGGGTGTTCGAGGGCGACTTCGGATAAACCGTCACAAAGAGCTGATGGACGCTTGGTGCTTGAGGAAGATCCAAATTCTATGGTCGAAGCTCAATTGGATGATATTAATTTTGTTCGGTATTCGCCGTTGGTCTTTAATTTAGATCGTGAGGAAGGTGATTTGTATGAGTTGGATTGTGATGGTAATCGTGTAAACAATGGGCAGCGTATTAATGTGAATACTTTTTTTGCGGATTTTAGTTTGGACCAGATGTGTTATGATCCCGAAAGACTTGGCTTGGATGTTTCTCGTTCCGCGTTTTTGCAGGAGGCATCTGTGAATAAGTTGAGATCGTTTATGATGTTTTATCAGGATCCGGGTAGTTTGCCTGTGTTTGGTTTGGAATGATGCTTATCTTTAGAGGTTGATTGGGGTGTTGTAAATTTTGAGGATGTTTTTTTGTTTGAGTTGAGTGCCAATTTGAATGTTGTTTTCGCGTGCTGCGTAGGCGTTTAGTTCTAGTACGTATTTTGTATTTTGTGGGCCTGGATATATTGGGCATGGGTTGGTGTGACAGGGGAGGGCGTTTTCGTATATTTTGCTGACTTGCATGTCCTTATCAAGGAAAATTATATCAATAGGGAATTGCATATTTTTTGTCCAAAACTGAGGGCTTTGATTAAGTGGGTATATAAATAACATGCCTGTGTTTGTTGGCAGGGTGGCTCTGTTTGCTAAGCCTTGGCGTCGGGAGCTGGTTGTATCAGCAATTTCTATTTCTAGGGTTTTAATTGGTGAATGTATGGCTTTGACTATGTGACTATTAAGAAAAATGATAGCCAGGAGGCCTATGATTACGAGGTTAAGAATTTTTTTGATTGTGTTGGAGTTTATTTGCATGACTAGAGGGGCTATTTGATTTTTTGAAATGTGGGCTTTTTGCATAAGGAATTTGGTATCTATTTCTTGGAAAGCGATGTAGTGTTCGAGGTTGTGTCTTGGACTGAGTTTGACCTGAGACTGTTTTTTGTGGTCAAAGAAGCTGACTATTTCTATTTCTATTTGGTCACTAAGTGTTTTGCAGATAAATTTTGCTAAAGATTTCAAGATTTTTTGAAATTGGGGGTAGTTGAGGTTTGTGTTTATGATAAGTGCTTGATTGTGGTAGAATTGCATATCTTTGTCCTGAATGAGATAGAAGTCTGAATAATTGCGTATGTTAAAATCATTTGTTTTTAGGAGTAACAAAAATTGTTTGAGTAATCGACATTTGTCGTAATCGGGGGTTTGAACAGAAACGTATGCTCTGTGCATAGTTTTTGGGGGTAGTGGTATTTTTATTGTATTTTAAAGTCTATGCTTTGGCAAAAATATCTTTTGGACATATTATAAAAAGTTGGCAAGTTGTTTTTTGAGTTTTGAAAAAAACCCGCTGTTTAGCGGGTTGGGAATTTTGAGATGTGTTTTGTCTTTTACTCTCTTTCGTCTTGAGCATAAACAAATTCATATTCTGATTTGAGATATTCGTGAATTTCTTTGTCTGTGAAAAATCTTGGAACTTCTTTTTGAGCATTTTCGACAGAGTCCGAAGCATGAATTACGTTGCAGGCTATACTCATAGCGAAGTCACCTCTGATAGATCCAGCTTCTGCTTCACGTGCTTTGGTGACACCTGTGATGAGTCTGACTGCATCGACTACCTCGAGTCCTTCTAGACAGATTGCTACTACTGGTGAGCTTTGCATGAATTTAGAGATACCAGGGAAGAATGGTTTGTCTGAAAGGTGAGCATAGTGTTCTCGGAGGATAGCTTCGTCGAGTCTCATCATTTTGAGGCCGACTACTTTGAGTCCTTTTTTTTCAAATCGAGTCATGATGTCGCCAACGAGTCCTCTTTGGATAGCGTCTGGCTTGATTAAGACTAAGGTTTTTTCATGAATTCCTTGGAATTGCATAGGTTTATGAGTTAAATTTTAAGGAGTTTGGCTCGTAAGGACCAATGATTGTGAGATGTAACTTGGATTGGTCTAGGAGTTCTTTTGCTAAATCATTTACCTCATTCAAGGTGATTTTGTCAACAACTTGTTTGATTTCTTCTGTTGATTTGAGTTCATTTTGGATTAGTTCTTGGTTGGCAAGGAAGTGGGCGTAGGTTTCGGTATCTTCTAGTTTTAGGAGCATTTTGCCTAGGAGGTATGATTTGGATTTGTCGAGTTCTTTTTGGGTAATTCCGTGTTGGGCAGCTTTTTGATATTCAGTTTCGATTGCGGAGATGGCGTCTTGGGCGCGTTTGGTGTCGACTCCCGCGCGGGTGGTAAATGCCCCACAGTCTGAGAATGTATCGCAGTCGGTATGGATGTAGTAGCAAAGTCCTTTGGCTTCTCTGATATTCAGAAACATACGTGAGGACATGTTGCCTCCGAGTGCTGTAGCTAGTAGTTTGGCTGTCCATTTGCGAGGGTCTTGGTTTGAGATTCCAGGGAAGCCCATGACTAAGTGGGCTTGTTCGGTTTGTTTTTTAATGATGTTGATTTCTTGTGAATTAATTTTGAGTTTGAGTGGTTCGTAGCTTAGTGCCTTGGTGCTGTCTGGAAATTGGAAGTATTTTTCGAGTAACTCGAATCCATTTTGGTGTTGGAAGTCTCCAACCAAGCAAACAACCGTGTTGTCTGGAGTGTAGAGTTTTTGTTGAAAGTCAAAAAACTGTTCTTGTGTGACTGATTTTATGAGTTTTTTGGTTCCGATTTGGTCGCGCCCCATGGGGTGATCTCCAAACAGGTGCCTTTCGAAATCCCAGCCTGCTTGGTACATGGGGGTGTCTTGGTACATATTTAGTTCTTCGAGGATGACGCCGCGTTCTTTGTCTATTTCTTCTGGTTGGAACGTTGCGTGTAGCATCATGTCTGATAAGACGTCGAGAGCAGTATTGACTTGTTCGCGAGCGACTTTGACATAGTAACCAGCATATTCTTTGGCGGTGAAGGCGTTGAACTCGCCACCAACTGTGTCGATAGCCTCGGAGACCTCCTTGGTATTTTTGTAATTTTTGGCTCCCTTGAAAAACATGTGTTCGAGGAAGTGGGCGATGCCATTGATCTCTTGAGTTTCATAGCGGGAGCCAGCTCCCACAAGGACCAAACTTGTGCAGGATTGAGCACCCGGAATTGAATGGACAATAAGCCTTAGCTTGTTATCTAAGACTTTTTTTTGTGTAAGCTTGTTTTGTTTCATGACGGAGCAGAGTGTTAAAAATCTTTCTTTAAAAATAAACACTATTTGTGGCGTTTGCAAATGTTTTTTGTGGTTTTTGTCTAATTAGAATGTTAAAATTTTTGCAGTTTTAATTAATCAAATTGAGAGACAACTATTCTACAAACGCTAGGTTGACTGAATTGAGCATCTTGTTTTTGGTTGTATTTGTTATGATTGTGTCGAAGGTTTTTTATTTGCAGGTTTTTAAATATGATTACTATGTAAATGTCGCTTTGGCTGCGCAGCAAGGTTATAAGGAGTTGGAGGCTAGTCGGGGAGAGGTTTTTTTAAGAGATTTTCACTCTGAAAATGATTTTCGGGTGGCGACTAATATTAATTTAAAAACTTTATTTGCCGACCCCTCTTACTTGGATTATCCAGATCGGATTGTAGAGGCGTTGTTGCCTTTGTTATTTGATTCTGTTGAGGCTTTGAGGGGAGATGAGGAGCGTTTGAAGGTTTTGCGACAGAGTTTGCCAGAGGAGATTGAGCCAGAGCAAGCAATGGCAATTTTGAAGCCGAAACCTTTGGCGGAGATGAGAGATGATTACGCTGATGAATTGAGGGCCAAGTTAACTTCACGGCGTCGTGAGAGGATTATGTTGACTACACAGGCTAGTGCTCAGCTGCAGTTTGATATTGAGTCATTGGGTATGAAGGCAGTTGTGATTGAGGATGAGGCGGTAGTTGTATATCCTAGAGAGATTTCAGATCAGAAATATGTAGCGAAGTTGGTAGCTCCGATTTTGGAAATGTCTGTGGATAGGTTGGCAAAAATTTTGCAGGGTGAGAATCGTTATGTGGTTTTGAAAAAAGCTATGGATCCTGCTTTGAGTTTGCAAGTGAAGGAACTGTTAGATTCAGATCCGAAGACTTTTAAGGGTGTTGGTTTTGAGGAGCAGACTTATCGTCATTACCCCGAAAAAACTTTGGCCGCTAATGTAATTGGCTACAAGAATCAAGAGGGTGGGCAGTATGGATTGGAGCGTTATTTCGATGATGTTTTGGCTGGGAAGAATGGTGTTTTTAAGGCGAAGTTAGATGGTTTGGGTCAGAGTTTGACGGTTGGTGATGACACGGTGATTACTCCCGCTGAAGATGGGGGGGATATTTATTTGTCGATTGATCGTTCTATTCAGTTGATGACTGAAAGGATTTTGGGGGAGGCGGTTAGGAGCTACGATGCGGATAGTGGTCAGGTGATTATTATGAAGCCTGCGACCGGAGAGGTTTTGGCAATGGCAAATTATCCGTCTTTTGATTTGAATGATTATTCTGCGGCTCTGGATAAGGAGGAATTTGTAATTGAAGATGAAGAAGATTATGAAAAGATTGAGCGGTTGGTCAAGGATGGCCAGGAAACTATTTGGTTCCATGATGATCAAGAAAGTTACAAAAAGACTCAGTTGTTTCCCGTAAAATCTGAAAATGGCCGGGAAATTTATTTTGAAAAATTTATTAATAGAGCGGGGCCGGCGGCTTATTTGAATAAAGCTGTTTTTGATGTGTATGAGCCGGGTTCTGTATTTAAACCAATTACTATGGCGGCGGCCTTGGATGTGGACGCCTTGACTCCGGCGACTACAATTAATGACGAGGGGCCAATTGAGGTGGATGAGTTTACGATTGATAATGCCCTTGGCGAGCACTATGGAGAAATTAATATGACACAAGTCCTCGAGACCTCTAACAATATTGGGATGGCTTGGATTTCTCAGAAGTTGGGGAGGAGGGTGTTTTTTTCTTATATCAAGAAGTTTGGTTTTGGGAGGGCGACTGGTTTGGATTTTTATTCGGAGCCAATTGGTAAGGTGACATCTTATTTGGGTTGGACCGATTCGGAATTGGTGACGAGATCTTTTGGGCAGGGTTTGAGTGTGACGCCTTTGCAGATGATTACGGCTTTTGCTGCGATTGCGAATGATGGAGTTTTGATGAAGCCCATGCTTATTAATAAGATGAAGTATTTTGATGGGCGGGTCGAACAGATTGAGCCAGAGGCGGTGACTCGTGTGGTGTCGAAGAAAACTGCGGATACCTTGACTGCCATGTTGGTTTCGGTTGTCGATAATGGTCAGGCGGCTGAGGGGCAGGTGGCCGGTTATAGTGTGGCTGGAAAGACTGGTACGGCACAGACTTATTTGAAGGGTAAACCCTTGGAGGGTCCTGGGACGACTTTTGCAACGTTTGTAGGGTTTTTACCAGCAAGTAGACCAGAGGTTGTGGTTTTGACCAAAATAGATAAACCTCGTAGTTCTCAGTGGGCGTCTTCGACGGCTCTGCCTTTGTTCAAAAAAGTCGCAGATTATTTGGTGAGCTATCTCTCAATTTCGCCTGATCGGTAGGAAAATTTGTGTATTTGTGTGTTTTTGTTTATGTCTTTTTCATAAAAGGGCTTTTTGTCAAAGGTTTTTTAATTTCTAGTGTCTATTTAAAAAATACCAAGTGTGATTTGGCATCTGTTAGCGTTTTTTTGTGGTTTGTGTATGCAATTTGTTTACTTGATTTGTTCGTCATGGGACTGTTCTGTAAAGCTGGCTCTAGGATGGATAGTTGAACAAAAAAATAGAAACTTTATCCTTATTCTAAGTCTGTATATATATGTGCGAAATGAGGTGAAGCTTGATTTGAAGCCAAAAATTAAATTTCTTTATAAAAACTTATAATCATAAATTGTATGCAGATTACTTAATTTACTTATTTGTTTAGTTATAACCGTTATTTGGAGTTTGGATTATGTTTGTGTTATAATATTGAGATCTAAAAAAAATTTTAACCTTTTTATATGTCTAACCAATTGAAGAAAATATTGCTGGGGGCGCTGTGCGTGCTACTAGTGATGATCGGATATGTGTATGTGGCAACCGATAATTCGGTTCCACCAAAAATGCCTGAGGCGCAGTCTGGAATGACTGGGTTTACGGTAATAAATGGAATCACTTTTGTGAATTCTGAAGATTTTAATATTGCATGTGATGGAGTTTATCGGACTGCAACCAATATTGCAGCTGGTGATTCTTTTAGCTTTGCTTTGAGTTTGGATCGGGATGCGACTGTGAGTGAATTGCTTTCGCAAATAGGTCCTGGAAATGATGCCTATGTGGTGTTCTATTTCGACCAAAAGACTCAAAACTGGATCGAAGTTGGTTCCAACTTATTTGGAGCGACTGTGAGCCGTGTGGCTTTGAATCAGTTTAGTTCGCATGTGGTGCCTGCAAATACTGCAGTACTTGTGATGACTACCAATCCTGTGCAAAGATGTTTCAAGCCTGGGCAAAGAAACTTTTCAGAGCTTGAAGATGTAAATGGCTGGTCTCTCAAATATGTGCCAAAAACTACATTGGTTGACAATGTAAGGATGGCTTTTGAAATTCCACAAGGTGGTGTTGCTCGAGAAATAGACATGTCGAGTACAAAATTTTTAGAAAAAGGTTTATATTGGTTATTTTATGATTACTCTGCAGAGGCAGAGAGGTTAGACACAAAAGGAGTGGCGTTTAGTCAGTTCGGTAATTTTGACAGCACGAAGGCGTTTGTAACTTCGACAGCAGGAACTTCTGCTGTGATGGGGCGCTTTAATTTTGCGGCTGTTGATCAAGATATTGATTTTATGCATTTGAGACTTGGTACGACTACTGAGGCTGAATTTAGAAGGGCTGTAAATAGCGTGACTATCAAAGTAACATTCGAAGGAAATACACAGCAAAAAGTTGAACCTGTGAATGCAATGAGTTTTGAGAATGGTGCAGCGCGAATTGATTTCCCGTCTAATTTTGGAAATTTGGTTGCTCAAGGTACGAGAGTTGAAGTGGAATTTGATTTGAATTCTGCGGATTCGAATGTGAATTTGGAAAATGCAATTGCATTTGGTTTTGGAGACTCATCTGATGATGATTTCTTTGTGACTGAGGCAAAAGCTTTGAGGCCTACTCAGGTGGTCAGTTCGAGATTGGCAATGGAAACTCAAAAGCTGTCAGAAAATGATAGATTTGAAACTAGTTCATTTGATTTACCTGAATTGGTTACTTTGGATGGGTTGGACTATGCAAATGTTGATTTTAATTTAGGTGCTGGTTCTGAAATCATCTCTCTTAAATTACAAGTTACTAGTGATACTTTTGATCAGGCTGATCAGTCGGTTGAGGTTGTGGCTGTGATTGATGGAGTTGAGACTGTTGTGGGTACTTTTGATGTGGATAATTCAGAAATTGAATTTTCGCAATCTTTGATCGATAGCTTATTAGCGAACGCTTCATCTAATTTGTTTTTGAAACTTAATTTTGATATTCAACGTTTGATGCCAGGGAATGCAGGAGGTATTTTTGAACCTGTGCTTGTGGCAGAAGTTCGTGCATTGAATGCTCCAGTGACTTTGAGTTTAGCACCGGTGGCTTTCAATTCGCCGAGTTTTGATTTGAATATTGGAAATCTGACCACTTATGGTGAATCTTGTGGTGTGGATGCGACTGCTTATTTGTCTTTTAATAAGATTGATGATTTTGTGCAAGATTTGATTGAATATGAAAATGAAGTGTTTGGTGATTTGACTACCTCGGAAATTCAAAATTATGAATTCGATATTAACTTGAGTTTTGATACTTTGATTGGCTTGCCTGATTTGCAGTTGAGCTCAACTATGATTCGTGATGGTATTAGTTCTCCTCAAATTGACTTTGAGGATAATATTGGTGATTCGATCACGATGAGACTGGCTCGAATGGGCTTTGCAGATGAGTTTGAGGCTTTGATATATTCTGTCTTGAGTTCTCATGAAGAAGAGTTTATTGCGGCTGGGAATAATGCATTTAATTTTGCTGAACTCTTGGATATTCGTGCAATTACTTTGAGTACTCCTAGATCGACAATGGGTTACTCGATTCCGGCTCCTGTTGCCAATGTAGCGACTCCTGATCATCCTTTCTTGGCTTGTAGTCAACTTGCGACTTATGGAGCAGAAATTACTAGCTTGTTACCAGAAACTGAAGATACAGCTGGTCAAAATATTTTACAAATTGGAGCTACCACTCTCAATGATTTCTTTTCTATGAGTGCTGTTGGTTTGGATCCGCAAGAAGATGTTGTTATTTATTTTGATTTAAATGATTACTTGTCGCACTTTTTGTCGGCGACTGGATTTGAACACCAAACTGGAGTCAATAGTAAGAAATTACATGTTGTAGATTTTGCAACTGCTATTAATTTCACTTCTGGCTTTGATGCTCGATTTGCTTCGGTAGAGGATATGATTAATGAAATTCCTAATTTATCAACAATCTTTGCACAGCAACTTGTGCAAAACCCAAGAGATTTTGCGGCGAGCGAACTTGGTTTGGTTGATTTGATTCGAAATAGAACCTTGGTTAATGGATTGCCAAGTGAATTCAATGTTTACATTGGTAACAAAAATTCTAATTTAATTAAAACTACAATCTCACTTGATTACTTGGCTAACTTGCTTGGTTGTATTGCTGAGACACCAAGAGATCCAGCGGTGTTTGCTGATAGACTTGGACATGTGGAATCGACTTTTGCTAAATTTGATCAAGCGGCTTGTCCGAAGATTGTAAATGTAGATCCTGCTCAAGTGGTTGTTACGGGTGATGTAACTTCGAGTCGAACTATTAACTTGTTGCCAGAGACTGCGATTGTCTTTAAGGAAGATTTATTTGTAAATGGTTTGAGATTTGAGCATTCTGTGGATAATGGTGCTTTGAGTGCAGAGTTGCAATTAGTTGCTCGAATTGGCGACGAGTCTTCGACTGTGACTGTACCTTTTGAGGCAGCTGCTGCGACAGATTTGAATAATATGAAGGGATTCTTGGATAGTTTTACTCAATTGGGTGAAGTTAGTTTTGAGATTAATTTATTAGCTGAAAATAATGATCAAATTAATATTCGTGATGCAGAATTGATTTTGGATCTTGGGACTGGGGCTGCCAATCAAGTAGCTATTAAGACTGTTGATTTGGCTGATTATGTCCAAGAACCTTTGATTTCTAACTATCACAATATAACTCCTAGTGGAGGTGTGTGTAGTTTGGAAAGTTTTGAATTTGAAATGTATAACAATTTTATCCGTTCTGGAAATGAATTGATTTTCGAACTTTATGGAGATGTTGATAAATATAATTTCGAGTTACATATTGGTCCAAGTGGTAGTCAGGTTCAGGCGCGTGGAGTGCAATTAGATATTGAGGCTCAAACTTTGAGTGTACCTGTGAGTGTGCTTGGATTGTCTAGCACAGAGACTACTGAGTTCGAAATTAGATTGGTACCATTGACAGGTGCTGTAATGAACCCGGGTGAGTATTTGGAACTGCGTTCTGTGAGTTTGGCTGGTAGAACATTGAATTTTGGAAACGATGCAGCTGCTGGATTTGATAATACTTTGTTCCCACGAATGATTTGTGGAAATACTTCGTTGGCTGCAGATCCTGTTAGCGAAGTCAAAGATTCTTTATATGGTGAGACTTATGTGTCTCACACTGTTGAGTTGGATATCCGTGATGGTGCACAGTTGACGAAAGTTACTCTGGACGGGACTTTGGTTAATGAAATGGATACTGCAGGAAATACTATCTTCTTAGAAACCGAATATGCTGATGGTATTGTCAATCCTGTTGTGCAAATGCTTCCTAAGCAAGCAGGTGGTGTCTTCTTGGATGTAACCGCTGATAAACGAGCATTGCTTCCGGCAAATACTAAGCTTGGGGTTGTCTTCAAATTAAATGCTGCTTTGGAATTCTCTGAAGATGTTGTTGATGATTTGGACATGACTTTTGAATTTGCGAATGGTGATTCTTATACACTGACTTTTGCAGTATACTCAGTAGATGAAGCGGATACTGATTCTGATGGAGATTCAAATTTCTTGGATGCAGATGATGATGGTGATGGTTTGACTGATGTGCTTGAAGGTATTTCGACTGTGGATGCAGATAATGATGGTGCGTTGGATCATCAAAATACAGATGGTGATGGTACGCCTGATTATTTAGATACTGATTCTGATGAAGATGGATTGGATGATGAGGATGAATTAACTTATGGGACTTCTGTTGTGGATGCTGATACAGATGGTGACGGGCTTGATGATGGTGTCGAAGATGCTAATCAAAATGGTCAGCAAGATGCCGGAGAAACAGATGCTCTAAATCCGGATTCGGATGGTGATGGTATTCTGGATGGTCTAGAAGATACTGCTGGATGGGATCCTTTGGATGCTGATACAGATAGTGATGGCCAGAATGATGGTGTCGAAGATGCTA
>CAYYFV010000022.1:0-10532 GCA_964471455.1 uncultured Candidatus Peribacteria bacterium
GAATTAGTTTTATTAGGAAAGTCTTTTTCGGAGGTTGAGGGTCTTGATTCTCAGGCCTGTATATCCTTGTTGATTGATAGTTTTGGGGGTGCGAGTCGTGGATATTTTGATACTTTGCAAGAGTCTCCAGATGTTAATTCTGAAGGAGTTGTGGAGACTTATTTTAATAATTTACTTTTACGTAATCGGAAGATTTTTTCTGGTATGCATCCAGGCTTTTATAGGTCTTCGATGGAGTTTTTGAGTGGTGCTTTTTTGAAAGCGGTTATTAAAAGAAATCTTTTGGTGAGTTTTACGAAGACTATGTTTTTCGATGAATTAGGTCGTAATAAAGGTTATTTGCCGGCGAGAACTTTAGTGCGTCCTACCGGGAATTTCAAAAGGTTGATGGTGGGTTCTGAGTCTGTGCTATTGGCAGAAGTTGATACTCAAAAAGGTTCTCAGGTTTATGTTCCACTGTTGTCCTTGGTTAATTTGGGAGTCGAGAGTTTTGCGAAATTACAGGAGATGAAGGCTGTAGAAATTACAGCGGATTTGGATGTAGCTTCTTATTTGTATTCTGGAGGCGATAGAGGTCGATCTGTTGTGGAGCACGGTGGTTTGGTAGTTAGGCGGGATATGGGTGATTTGGCTGGTGAACAAATGACTGTGGGTTTGGATTCGAGCGTGAGAGCTGTTGATGGCTCTGTACTTTCTGTGGTTGATCAGGGGCTGGAGGTGACTTTTACCGGTGCTACTCAAGTATTCATGGTTTCTGGTTTGCCGGTGACTTATATGCAGATTGAGTTTGTAATAAAGGGGGAGGTCAAGAAAGGTTTTGTTTTTTGTTTGGGACTTTTAATGAATAGGTCTAGAAGAAAGTTGTTTGACTTTGAGAATAAATTTTCTAGGAGAGTTGATGATTATCCTTCTAGTTCTGAAGTAGATAAGTTGGTCTTTAAAGGTTTGCCCTTTCGTTTGCCAAAGCATTTGCAGGATGCTGGATTGCTTGTTGGTTTGCACAGAAAAACAGATGAGTATTTTGTCTTTTCTAAAAGGCATATTCTTAAGTTAGGTGGAAAGCATATGCGTTATTTGAGATATAAGACTGAATATTTAGATGAAAATCATGAGCGTGAGTTTGCTAATTATATCACTAAGCATGGAGATATTGTGGGTTATTATGCTTTGAGATTTGAGTTTGAGAGTTTGGATGATGTGAGTCATGTACCTTATTTCGATGATGATTTGGTATTTACTTTGAATGATTTGTTGGATGAAATTGACTTGGAAGATAATAGAAAGATGTTTGTTAGTTTTGTGAATAATGATGGTTTGCGCTTTTATCAATCAAACCCTGCTCGCAGACAAGATAAGGTCGCTGTGTTGAAGGAGATTAAAGATTATAAATTAACCAAGATTCTTCGAAAAGAAGGAGGATTTCTGTGGTTTGAGTGTGAATATATAGGTGATGATAAGTCTTTGCATGGTCAGGCTCGTGTTATCAAGGCAGTAAGGGCTTAGGCACTAAGTGGACTTTTTGAGCTTTTATGTTAAAATTTTTGAGAAAGTGTTATTTAACTTGCTGTTGTGCAGTTGCCTTTTGAGAAAAACATAAAGAGTTTTATATATTATTTTTTGGGATCGAATTTGAAATGGTTTTATTTTGTGATTGTTTTGAGTTTGCTTGTATTTTGTTTGATATTTATAAAAAGCCACCCTGGAGGGGTGGCTTTTTGCTTGGGGATGAATGTGTTTTAGGCTGTGAGTTTGGGTCGGAGGCGGGATTTGTAGACTGAGAGGTTGTCGGTTTTCGTTTTGTTGCGGCGGAGTTTGCGTTGTTCTTCGATTGGGAGTTTGATGATAGATTGGCAGGCTGTGCCACAGCAGTTTTTGAGTTTGGTTTTGCAATTAGCGCATTGGATGAAAAGTAGGTGGCAGTCGTCGTTGGCACAGTTGGTGTGGTTGTCGCAAGGAGCATCGCATTGGTGGCATTTTGAGAGGATATCATCTGTGATTTTTTCTCCTAGGCGCTCGTCGAAAACGAAGTTTTTACCTTTGAATTTTATATCAAGGCCTTCGGCTTGGCATTGGTGTTTGTAGTCGATAATACCTCCGTGGAGTTGGTTGACGTCTGTGAAGCCTTTGTGCTTGAAGTATGCTGAGGCTTTTTCGCAGCGGATGCCTCCCGTGCAGAAAAGTAAGATTTTTTGGCCTTTTTTGTTTTCAACTTGTTTGATAGCTTCTGGAAGAACTTCGCGGAAGGTGTCGCCATCGATTGTGATGGCGTTTTCAAAAGTGCCAACTTCGGCTTCGTAGTGGTTACGCATGTCGATGACGATTGCACCTTGGTCGATGGCTTCATTGAATTGCTTGGCTGTTAGGTGTGTGCCGACATTGCTGGTATCGAAGGTGTCGTCGTCGAGGCCGTCTGCTAGTACTTTGTTTCGAATTTTGATTGTGAGTTTGTAAAAAGATTTACCATCGTCTTCGACTGCTATTTTGAATGGAATGTCATTTGTTTCTGGCATGGAGTCGACAAGTTCTCGGAATGACTCTAGGTTTGTGCTTGGAACTGAGAATTGAGCATTGATGCCCTCTGTGGCTACATATATTCGACCAAGAACTCCGAGTTTGCCATATTGGTTGAGAAGAGTCTGGCGGAAGGCTTCTGGGTCTGAGAGATGGACATAGCGGTAGAACGAAATGGTTGTTCTGGGCGTGGTGTCCTCTTGGATTTTTTGTTTAAGCTCTTTGCGGCTTATAAATTTTCTAGTCATTTTGCAGGAATGATTAGTGATGTATTTGTGGTGATTTTAACTGGTTTTATTGGTTTTGGCAAGCAGAGTCAATTCATTATATTTAACTCAGTTTGCTAAGGGTGAGTCACTTGGTAATTTGTTAGTGAATGTAAAAATAACTTGACAGATTTTAAATAAAGCATATGATTCAAATATTAATAATAAAATATTTTATGACAATTGAAAACTTTCCACAACGGTTAGGTGCTCGTCTGAATGCTGCTGCCCTTTCTGTATCTTTTTTATTATCTGCATGTGGTGTGAGTAAGAATATTAACGGTAATGTTGCCTCTGTGTTAAGTTCTGTTAATGTAGAGTCTGTATCTGGCAATGTAGAGTCTGGGTCTGTTTCTATGAATTTAGAGCAAATGGATCAAGACCAGCTGTTGAGACTCTTTATTAATGAATCTGAATTGAATCAATATGTAGAGAAGTATATTGCTTCTAAGAATTTGAATGATTCTGATGCTAAAAAGTTAAGAAAGATCTTGAGATTGGTTGAGCTGAGAATGGAGGTGTTTTATAATATCAATCTTGGTCAGGAAGCTATAGATTCTAAGTTGCTTGATAAAGTTGTGCAAGCTATTGAGGCTTTGTGCACTCTTAAGTGTGATCTGCGTGAACTTGTGAAATCAATTCTTGTTGAAAAAAAATCCATGGAAGAGATGGCCAATGCTATTAGACGGGTGGTTCCTGATTTGAGTTTCGTGGGGGAAGATGCTCGTGAGACGGGGTCGCAATTGTACACTTACTTTATCGATAAATTTAAGGATTTTAAGAAGTATAAAGCGCTTAAGAATGAGATTATTGGTGAAAATGAGATTGAGTTTGCATTTTTTCGTACTCCAGAGGGTGGTCGTATGTTAAATTCGTTTGCTTCGTTGGAGGTAATTGCAAGATATGCTGCTAATGTTATTGATTCTTCTGTTGTTGATGATAACTATGGTGACGATGTAATGAGGTTCTTTATTTATATGAATACAAATGTTTCGCAAGAGAAGTTGGGTTTGAAGATGTTTGATGTTTTGGGGGATTTAGAAACGGTATTTTTAAATGTGACAAAATTAAAAAATGTAGATGCTTTGAATGATGATTTGAAACGTTTATTAAACAAATTAAGATACGAGCAAGATTTTGAGGGGTTTATTGCTTTAGTTGATCAATTAGTTAAGGGATCTAATGCAGCATTGCGTGAAGCATTGCGTACAGATAGTTTGGGTCGATTTGGTGTTCTTGCCAACTCTGTGACAGATAAGGATTATATTTCTGGACTTACTTTTTATAATATCTATAAGACTAAATTTCAGAATTATGATGCTTATGCAGGTACTAATATTAATTTTGGCTCTTTTGAATTTTTCAAGACTAATGATGGTGCTATGATGTTAGAACAGTTTCAATCTTTAAAAGAGATTGCAGATTATGCGACTGCTGAGATTGAAAATGCTGATCCTAATTCTGATGATCAACATAGGGATTTTTATTATTATTTTCTTTATGAGGTTTCCAAAATGAATTTGGGTCTGGATACTTTTGATATAATTGATAATATTAATATATCTCTTAATAATTTACAGAACTTGGAAAGGTTCAATGTTAAGATTGATTCTTTTAATACATTGTTAAATCAATTAAGGGATGAGAAAGATTTAAATAAATTTAAAGTTTTACTTAATGAATTAGCTCGCAAATCTGCAGTAGTATTGCGTAGAGTTGAATTGCCAATTAGGTAGTATTGTTTAAATATTATTTGCTTAGGTCACAATGATGTTGTGGCCTTTTTGTTTGGTTTGAGTATGCGAGTCTGGGTGCTATTCTATGTGTGGAAATAATTTGTATCTATGAAGAAAATAAAATTTGTTATGAGTTTGATTGTGGTGTTGGTTATTCGGATGTTGCCTTTGCCGGCAAACTTTGAACCAATTACTGCGACTTTGATGCCTTATTCTCGGAGAATGAGTGTCTGGTGGAGTGTGGCGATGGCTTTTTTATCAATAATTTTGTATGACATTATTTCTGGTAGTTTTGGAGTTTGGTCGATATTTACGGTGGGGAGTTATATGTTGTTGGCGTGGTTCTTTGCTTGGAGTTTGAAGGGCAAGGCTAATAATCCATGGATGTATGTGGTTTATGGCTGTGTTGGGACGGTTTTGTACGATGTGGTGACGGCTTTGGTTATTTCGAGTGGGATTTATGGACAAGGAGTTGTAGAGGTTTTGGTGATGCAGGTGCCTTTTACTATTAATCATTTGCTTTCGACTGTGGTGACTGGCTTTGTGCTATCGCCTCTGATTGATAGATGGTTGGTGAGTGAGGAGTCTGTGAGTTTTGATTGGAGGAGGGTTTTGCCCTTGGCTTGGCGTAAGTAATTTGAGCCTTTGAAGCTAGCTAGACTTTTTGGGTAAATTGTTTTATTCTAGGCCTAATTAATAGATGTATATGCAAATTGAGTTTGAAGTTAAGGTACTCGATGTAGATGTCGATAGTGTGAGGACTCGTTTGCTTGAGCTGGGTGCCAATAAAATTGGTGAGTTTGACTCGAGGAGGTTTGTGTATGATTTTAGTCCTGTGAAGGAGAATTCGTGGCTGAGGTTGCGAGAGCAGGGGCAGCAGGGGCAGCAGGGGGCACAGGTGCAGCTGACTATCAAGGAAATTGAGCATGATGGAGTTGAGGGTACGCGTGAGCTGGAAGTGCTTGTGGAGGATTTTGATAAGATGCATGCAATTTTGCAAAAATTAGGTTATCAATCACGTGCTTATCAGGAGAATCGACGAGAGAGTTGGGAGTTGGATGGTGTGCAGGTGGAGATAGATTTTTGGCCGAGGATTCCTGCCTATGTTGAGGTGGAGGGAGATAGCGAAGAGTCGGTGATGCAGGTGCTTGCTAAGTTGCAATTGAATGATGGGGTGGTCACCTCTGAAAATACTACCAAGGTGTATGCACGTTATGGATTGGATTTGCAGGCAATTAAGGATTTAAGATTTGAATAATGAAATTTGAATTTAAGCGATATAGTTTTGACCAGGCGACGGGTGTTGTGAGTTTGTTTTATGTAGTTGGAGAGCATGAGTTTGTGGAGGAATTTGGATTTGATGTTGATAGATTTGTGGATTTTGATGTAGAGGTCTTGGAGAGGGCAATGTTCTATTTGCATGTGGCTTGTGGGGTGAGTTATTGGAAAGCTTTTTGTCCTTTTGAATTGCAAATGTCTTCTGGAAATCTGACTGTGTCGGAGGCTAAGTTTTTTACTGAATTTTATAAGCAGGGTTTGATGCAGTTTTTTTATGAAAACGATTTGGACCCGGATAAGTTTGCTGTCAATTTTGCTTCGGATTCCGAATTGAAGCGTCGGGAATTTGCTGCTGCTGTTTTGTCTGATCCGAAGGTATTTTTGGCTCTCGGGGGTGGCAAGGATTCGTTGGTTTCGGAGTTTTTGCTTGAACAGGCCGGAGTTGATTTTGAGTGGCTGTGTGTCAAATCTGATCGAATTAAGGAAGACTGTGCCAGGCTGAGTGGGCGAGAGTTGTTGGTGGTGGAGAGGAGAGTTTCGCAGGCCTTGATTGAACTGAATGTTCGAGGGGAAGTGTTTAATGGGCATGTACCTATTAGCGGTATTTTGGCCTTTGTGAAGCTGGTAGCTTGTGTGCTTTATGGATACAATACTGTGGTGATGTCGAATGAGCACTCGAGTTCACAAGGTAATTTGAATTGGAAGGGATATAATGTGAATCATCAATATTCTAAGAGTGTGGATTTTGAAAAGGCTTTTGGTGAATTTTTATCTGAAAACTTTGTAAGTAATGCTAAGGTTTTGGTAAATTATTTTAGTTTGCTTCGAGGGTTTTCTGAATATAAGATTGCTGAAATTTTCGCCCAGAGCTGTCAGAAATATTTTGGGGTTTTTAGCTCTTGTAATCGAAATTTTCACCTGGATAAGTCTAAAAATCTCAAGGGTTTGAGGTTTTGTGGGGAGTGTGAGAAGTGCGCTTTTGTATTTCTGATGTTGTCTAATTTCTTGTCTATGGATGATTTGATGAAAATATTTGGGGCGAATTTGTTTGAGTCTAGAGTTTTGTTTAAAGTGTATGAAGAGATGTTTGAACTTGGTGATAAGAAGCCGTGGGAGTGTGTGGGGACTTTTGAGGAGTCGCGGCACGCGGCTCGTGTAGCTATGGAGCGAGGCTTGTTGAGTGATGAGCTGGAAGACTTGGTGTCGAGATTTAAGGGGGATCCGGAATTTGTGGAGGTTTATCGGAAGGAGTTTGGGAATTTGCCTAGTTTTTTAAAGAAATTTAACTTTTGGAATTTATGATATTGGATGGGGCCTCAAGAATTGGAATCGTGGGATTTGGAAGAGAAGGTTTGAGCGTTTATGATTTTTTGTTACGTGATTATTCGGATTTAGAAATTCATGTGTTTGATAAGAGAGAGCTTTCTGAATTTCCGGAAGATATTCTTGAGGAGTGGCGGGCAAATGGTGTGGTGTTGCATTTGGGGCCAGGGTATTTGGATGATTTGGAGGCGGTTGATTTGCTTGTCAAATCTCCCGGTGTAAATCCGCGTCAGCCTGAGATTGTGAGGTTTTTGGGTCTGGGAGGTAGGTATACTACTGCGACTAATCTGTTTTTTGAAAGGGTGTCGGCCAAGGTGATAGGTATCACTGGATCTAAGGGTAAGAGTACGACTGCTACTTTGATTTATGAAGCTTTGTTGGCTGTGGATAAGCAGGCTTTTTTGGTTGGTAATATTGGGGAGCCCATTTTGAATTACTTGGAGTTTGATAGTCCAGAAGTTTATTTCGTGATGGAAATGAGTTCCCAGCAGTTGGAGGACTTTGAGGGGCGTGTGGATTATGCATTGTTTACTAGTTTTTTTGCTGATCACATGGATTATCATGGAGGTATGGACGCCTATATAAGTGCTAAGGTTAATTTGTTTAAAAATGCTAAATTAACCTTATACAATGGTGATGATCAGGTGGTTAGTCAAATTTTAAAAAAACATGGTGTTTTGGCTAGAGCTGCGCAGAAATATGGTTTGTCTTTTGTGTCTGCCGAAGTGAGTGAGGATCCGCAGTCTGGATGTGCAATATTTTTGAACAAGTTACCTTTTTTGTCTGCTACTGAGGTTTTGTTGAAGGGTCAGCATAATATGAAGAATATGATGCTTGTAACGGCTTTATTTTTGGAGCTTGGTTTGGATCAACATGTTTTGCAGCAGGTGTTTTATAAGTTTAGTGGTTTGGCTCATCGGATGCAGGTCCTGGAAGGTGCTTTGAAGATGGTGGTTAATGATTCTGCTAGCGTGACTCCGGAATCAAGTATGGCTTGTTTGGAGTCTTATGAGGATTGTTGGCAGCGGGTTATTATTCTTGGAGGGATGGATCGTGGATATGACTATACAATTTTGAATCAAGTACTGACTGAAAATGATAGCGTTGTGGTTATGCCAAGTTTGGGATCTAAAGTGCTTGAGCAGGTTTCTGTTTGCTCTGTGAAAATAGTTGGTGGTTTGCAGGAGGCTGTTGCTGTTGCCTGGGATGAGTGTGGTGATGATGGGGTGATTTTGTTTTCGCCTGGGGCACCGAGTTATAATGTTTTTAAGAACTTTTATGAAAGGGGGGAGGCGTTTGTGGATTTGATTAGGAGTGTTTAGTTTGTAAAGAGTTGGGAACTGTTTGGCCGTGTTTGGCTGTGTTTGGCTGTGTTAATTTAAACATAGTTTTGGCTCTGCCAAGCTAAATGTCTTTTGTTGCTGTCTTGAATTTGTTATGATTTGAATGATTTAATAAGTAGATTATGAAGGAAACATTGAAGGTTTTGGGTTTGGCTGCAGGAATTTATGGGTCTGTTTATGCGGCTGGTGAGGTGGTACATCATGCGAATTGTGATAGAGAGGGGATTCATAGTGCTTTTGGTGATGATCATATGTCGGCAGATTGGCATACAGAGCAAGCCCAGCGAGAGAAGGAATGGGAGCGCAATAGGGTTGAATATGCAAGTCGAAGTGCGGAAAATCGCCAGGTGATTGCTGATATTAATCGTACTATGGATGAAATCACTTTTAAAATTGGTCAAATACATGGAATCATATCTGTACTGGATGCCCAGTCAAAAAAAGATGCTGAGTAGATTGTAAAATTGTTTGAGTTTGGCTTGTTTACTTTGAGTTTTGGGGTATAATTGGTGTGGACTCAAGTAATTGTGTATGATTCAAAAAGATTTATTAAAGTTTTATCAACCTGTATTTGTGGTCAGCTTGATTCGAGCTGTAGGAGTGGATGTGTTTGAAGAACTTGCTCAGAGAGCTATCAAAAAGCCTGCTTTGGATACAAACGGGAAAATATTTGAGCTTTTGGATCTTTTGTGCGAGATGTTTATTGAGGTGGTAGATGTGGCAAATTTTGATGTAGATCGGAACCGTCTTGGGGATTTGTTTTTTGAAAGTAAGGAGATTCGTAGTGCCGGTATGGATGTGACTCCATTTATGTTTGTAATCGATTCCTATTTGCAGTTTTTGAGACTGTGGTTGCAACCGATGCATGAGTCATATACTCCAGAGGATTTAGATGATTATTTGTCGATTGCAGATGACTATGAGTTTGCTTCTGAGTTTCGAAAGATGGTAGATGCGCGATTTTTGTTTCCGTTTATTGTGGAGGATGATTTGCAGTTGCAGTTTGATAATAGGTTTCATAATTTTGTAGACAGTATGGATGGACTAGAGAATAGACGTGCTGCTATGGAATGTGTCAATAGACTCTTGGATGAGTGCTTTTGTATGAAGATGGATTTTGTTTATAAATAAAGCTTTGTCCGTGTTGAAGAAAATGGTGATTTTGGTTTGAAAGTTTCTTTGAGGTGATTTAGTCTTGTTGTAATTTAACCGATAGGAACATGATTAATGGTAGCGAGTTATTAAAAACAGGCGATGTAATAGGAGTGGTGTCCTGTTCAGATGCTTTGCATTTGGAAGGTTGTGTGGAGGAATATCCTGATATGTATTTTGCACAAGCCCAGGCTGAGATTTTGGCTATGGGATTTAAGTGTCGGTTGGGTCAGTACTTGCGGAGTGCAGAGCCCCATTTGCGGGCTCAAGATTTTAACGAGATGGTTCGTGATCCAGGGGTGTCGGCGATTATGTTTGCGACTGGAGGTGATAGTGTTGGTGAGGTGATACCTTTTTTAGACTTTGAGAGTTTGAAGTTACATCCGAAAATTATCGTTGGTCAGAGTGATATTTCTGTGTTGTTGAATTATATTAATTTAGTGACTGGGATGGTGAGTTATCATGGTAATAACTTTATGTTTGGATTTGGAAAGGATGTTTGTGATGTGGATAGAAGTGAATTTAAAAAAGCTTTTTGTCAGGGGATGATTGATAGTTTTGATGTGAGTTCTGGATTTAGAGTATTGAGAAAGGGGAGAGCCGAAGGAATGTTGGTCGGTGGGAATTTGCAATCTTTGTCAAAGTTGTTTTCTTTATACCCTTTAGTGGGTTTTGAGGGAAAAATTTTGTTTTTGGAAACTTTTATGACGACTGCTCAGCAGGCGAAGGCTTATTTGCAATATATGGATAGATTTGGTGTTTTTGATCAGATATCCGGGCTTGTTATCGGGTATAATTACGGTATGCAAACGAAATTTGCAGATGAAATACAGCTGGAAGGTTTGGTGATGAAAATGTTTCCCGATTATGAGTTTCCAGTTGTAAAGGTGGAAAATTTTGGACATTGTACTGGGAATGTGATT
>CAYYFV010000023.1:0-10129 GCA_964471455.1 uncultured Candidatus Peribacteria bacterium
GGGATTAGGCTGTGAAGAAATTTGGATTGATAATATATAGGATGAATCCTGACATAAATAGGACAGCTAGTGCAATTAAGCTTGTTGTTATTTGTTTTTTGGCGTCGGAGACTGCAGCCTCGTCGCTGCCACTGACTATTATTTTGATACCGTTGATCATAATAATTAGCACGGCAATTATCCCGGCCAGGGTGGTGCCAAAATCATAAATCATTTTGAGATACTTTTGAGCCAGTCCAGCACCGCTACTGGCAATTATTACTTGCTTAAGCTGGCATCTGAAGTAGCCAAACTTGTCTACGTTTGTGGTATCTTCACCTTTACTTGTTTTCACGGTTTGAGTGATTTTATCGTCTGTTGACTTTGGGCATGTTTTGGAGTAGTATTCATAGCAGCGGCCGAGGGTGATTTGATTTGCGTTGTTTGGATTTTGTATGTAGCCACAGACTTTTACGACTGTTATCAGATTTTCGTTAGATAATGGTTCGTCTAGGAGAGTGATGACTGCACCTTGTGAGTATATTGCGTTGTAAAGATCTCTGAGAACTTTATTATCTCCTCCGGTTGGCATTGTTTTACAGCCGATTGTGGAGGCGTTGGCGACTACACATTTGCCAGAGCCCATTAATGTGTCTGCTAGGGCTCTGTCTTGTGCGTGGGTGGTGGGAGTTGCGTGTGGGATCGAGAGTGTGATGACTGCTGTCAAAAAGAGTATTTTGATGGCTTTGAATATTTTGCTAGACATAGTTTATTAGCTATAAAGGAGTATTTGTATTATAGTCACAATTGTATAAGAAAGTAAGGTAAAAATTATTGCATAAATAAAGTTTTGTATGGCTTTTTTACCTCTGTCTGTCATTTCGGAATTGCCAGAGGCCATAACTAAATAGAAGCCTCCTAGTATTAACATGGCTACTGCGATCAAAAAGCTCAGACCTGCTAATAAATTAATCACATAGAGTATCAAGTTGATGGCAGGATTGTTAGTGCCGGCGCCTTGATTGTTATCTTCAATGCTGAAGAATTTGATGAACCCATCCTGGCCTTCTTTTTGGAGGGCTTCAGAAATCTTTAGTGATTCGTTGAAATCTCCATCAGAGAAGGTTAATTTCTTTATGTCTCCTTTAATACAGCTCCATTTTCTATTTCTAATTTCAGGACATGGAATTAGTGTGCTCATGATAGTTTGTTGCTCGTTTGCTGTTTGGCAATTTGTAACGGCTTTACTATATTCTATGGCACATTTTTCCTCATCATCTATTTCACAGTTGTTATTGCTGTCGAAGGAGCGAAATTGTGTGATGCTTAATTCTTCGTCATCAATTTCTATGTCGTCAGGATCGAATGCACAGCTGTATACAATAGGTTCTGGTTTTGTTGATGAGCCAGGGGGAGGATCAGGTGTCTCGGTTTTAGTTTGGAATCTTTTGCAGGTCTCATTGTTGATCTGGATGTGGGTGTTGATCCAGTCTTTGATTCCTAAATATTTAAGGTGTTTGGCTTGAGCGTCCGGGTCTGCATCAGGATTCTGAGGTGGGGTGGAGCTTAGAGCTTTGTTGGGATTGGTTCCCATTTGGATGCAAAGGCAGGCTGCTTGAATTTGTAGAATATTAGTTATGTCTTCATCTGTGCTACCAGAAAAGAGAATTTCTAGATCAGTAATTTGATCATCATCTTCTTCTTCTCTGTCTATTACATTATATGAGTTAGTTTCAGTATCGAATTCATATGTAAAGTAATAGGGAAATTCTTGAAGGCGTTTGGTGCATTTTTTTTCTGTGAATTGTTTTTTGTATTCTTTGACCGGCATTTCAGCTTGGATTGTGGTTGGTTCAACAGGTGGAGGGCTTGGGGCTGGGTTTTCTGCTAGGGAGATGGGTGTGTGTAGGTTGAGAATAGAAAGACAGATAAGTGTTTTAACTATAAAGGAGGATTTGTATGAATGTAACAATTGCATATGATAAAAGGGTAAATGTTATTGCATAAATAAAGTTTTGTATGGCTTTTTTACCTCTGTCTGTCATTTCGGAATTGCCAGAGGCCATGACCAAATAAAATCCACCTAGTATGAGCATACCGACTGCGATCAAAAAGCTAAGACCTGCTAATAAATTAATTACGTATAGAATCAAGTTGATGGCAGGATTTTGGTCTCCTGCTCCTTGGTTATTATCTTTAAAAAATTTGACGAATCCGTCTTGATCTTCTTTCAAGAGATATTTTGAGGTGTCTAGATTTGATTCGGAGGCACCATCATTAAAATCTAATTTCTCTGGAGTTGTATTGTTGATACAGTGGTACTGCTTTATTTCTTCGCAATTGCCTGTAAATCCATCCACGTTAAAGGTTAGCGCTAGACTACTGCATTGATTTTGTGCTTTGAATTTTTTGTATAAGCACTTCTCTTTCTTTGTATTTATTTTGCAATTATTATCTTCTGTGTCGGTGGCTTTGAGTTGACTGAGGGTGATGTCTTTGGTTAGAACTGGGTTGAAGGCACATGTCTTGAATGTTGTTACGTTTCCTGACTTGGTACTTTCGCTTATTTGCAAAAATGAGCACACATCTTTGAGATGGGCATTGGCCCAGGCATGTCGAGTCATTGGTTCTGTTTCTGATCCAAAGTTTCTTTTGTCGAAAATATATAATTCACAATTACACTCTTTGTCGAGAGTTTTGATGTTTAATGGTTTTTTGAAGAAATATTGTGGATTGGTTGGGTTGAGTTTGGGATTTTCTTCGAATTTTTTGTCGCTCGTGTTGAATTGGTAATATTTATTAGCTTTTTGATCGTATGCATATGGCAATTTTTTTAAAAGTTCTGGGCATTTGGTTTCGAGTGGAAGAATGTCTTTGGTTGTATAATTGGCGCTGGCTGTGAGGTGGGTGCTTGGAATTGCCAAAAGGCTCAGGCTGAAACTGAGCGTGAGTATGGCAAGTGTTAGGAGCTTTTTTGGGGTGTTTGTGTGAGGCATATTATTCTTTTATGAAGATTTCTCTTGGTTTGGCACCGTTGACTGGGCCGACGACTCCGTTTTCTTCGAGGAGGTCTAGGAGGCGAGCAGCGCGAGCATATCCGACTTTGAGTCGTCTTTGTAGGAGTGAAGCTGAGGCTTTGCGATTTTCGACGACTGTTTGATAAGCTTTTGAATATAGTTCGTCTTCTTCGTTGCCGGCTTCCATGGGTCCCATTTGGGCTTTATTGGCGTTTTTGTCGACGATTTCTGCTTTGAAATCTGGTTCCATGCGGAGTTTGAGGAAGTTTGTGAGTTTTTTGATTTCGGCTGGTGCTACATAGATACCTTGGACACGTCTTGGTTTGGAGTAGTCTTTTTGGAGATAGAGCATGTCACCTTTTCCAAGTAGGTCTTCGGCACCTTGGGAATCGAGAATGGTTCGAGAATCGATGGCTGAGGATACAGAGAAGGAGATTCTACTCGGAATGTTTGCTTTGATAAGACCAGTAATTACATCTACAGATGGTCTTTGAGTGGCAATGATTAGGTGCATCCCTACGGCTCTGGCCATTTGGGCAAGACGGCAGATGGAGGTCTCTATGTCTTTGCCATTGGCCATCATGAGATCGGCAAGCTCATCTATGAGGATGAGAATTTTTGGCATTTTTTTGTCTTCGATATCTTTTTGAGAATTGTATTCTTGAATGTTTCTGGCACCCGCTTCTGATAAGATTTTGTAACGGCGGTTCATTTCCGAAACGGCCCACTTGAGTGCGTTACTGGCTTTGTTTGGATCGGTGATAACCGGAGTTAGCAAATGCGGTAGATGGTTGTAATCTCTTAGTTCTACTTGTTTGGGATCGACTAGGATCATTTTGAGATCTGTGGGTGAGTTTTGATATAGTAGAGAGCAAAGGAATGTATTGATACAGACAGACTTACCAGAGTTGGTGGCACCTGCGATTAGTAGGTGAGGCATGTCTGAGAGTTCGGCGACTATGGGTTTACCAGATACATCGCGTCCGAGGGGAAGTGTCATTTTGGAAGTTTGGGCAGAATTGAGGAACTCTGAAGATTCCATGATTTCTCTGAGTTTGACTGTGATTCTTTTTTCGGCTGGGACTTCGATGCCAACTAGGGCTTTACCTGGAATTGGAGCCTCGATACGAAGGGATTTGGCTGCGAGTGCAAGTGCGAGATCGTTTTTGAGGTTGGTGATTTTGGAGAGTTTGACTCCGTCGTCTGGTTTGAGTGTGTATTGGATAACAGTCGGTCCGACATGGACATCACACATATTTACAGAAATATCAAATTGATGGAGTTTATTTTGAATATTTGTTGCATTGGCCCGTAAGAAGCTGTCTTTGGTTTCGACTTTGGAGCTGGAATTGTCTAGTAAGTCTAATTTGGGATATTCCCATTCGATTTCTTTGGCGAGGGTGGATTGGTCTTCTGCGGACTGAGTTTTTTGATCTGTGGCAGGTTTGTTGACTTTTAGTTTTTCGTCGAAGAGAGAGGGTAGTATATCGGTGGGGCTGTTACCGGGTTTGCTTGCGAGGTTGGGTTTGATGATGTTGATTTTGGCTTCTGGTTTTTTGAGGGCGCCTGACATTCTTTCGATAATGGTTTCTTTTGGAGTTTCGAGTTTTGTCTGAGTTGGTTTTTTGAGAGCTTTGTCAGTTTGATCATTGGCTACTAACTTGATAAACATGAAGGATTTGAGGATGCCTAATATAGATGTATTGAATGTGAGGCTAATTGATACCAAGAATACTACTCCAAAAATCGTACCTGCACCCAAGGTGCTGACTTCGAGCACGCCTCTTGTTAGATAGTTTGTAATAAAGCCTATATAACCTCCGGCTTGTCCCATTTGAGCTGCTACAAGGATATCACTAAGATCTACAAACAAATGAGAAAGAGATAATGTTGATATGATTAGTAGTCCGAGTCCGGCAAATTTGGCGGCATTGAGTTTGATGGTTTTGGATGCGAAGCAGCTGATCCCCAGAGCTAGTGCAATAACTGATAGTCCATGAACTCCATAGCCAAAGACTGGCTTGAGAATAAAGTTAATGCCATCGCCTATTCTTCCAAGTTGATTATATTGAGCTAAGCCCAGGATGACTCCTGTCGATACAAACATCATGCCGAAGAGCTCTCGTGCAATATGTTCATCGACTTCTATATGCCATGAATTTTCAATTTCTTTGGCGCGAGTTCTTTTGGTTTTTGTTTTGCGTACAAATATCCCGAATAGTTTTTTTTGTTTCTTTTTTTTGCGTGCCATCTAATTTTGTTAGTTTTGACCTTTAAAATTTACTTATTTAAAGCTTGTTTTGCAAAAAATATTCGCTTAATATAGTATAAATCCTTGTTTTGTCATGTAATTTTAATTTGTTGCGCAAAAATTTTATACATAAGAATGAAAGTTTTCATTGTTTAAACTGTGGTAAATTTGTAAAGGCCGGGGATGGTTTTATTCGAAATCATTGTCCTTATTGTTTACATTGTCTGCATGTTGACAAGGATGTACCTGGGGACCGTGCTAGTGAATGTGGTGGCCTGATGAAACCCGTGGGTTTGAAGCCAGTCAGAGTTGGTGAATTTAAGATTGTGTTTAAATGTACAGAGTGTGATCACACATATGTGAATAAGGTTTTGCCTGATGATAATATGGATTTGATTATAGAGCTCTCACAAAAACCCCATCAGTTATGATGCAGATTATGGATGTATTGCGTTGGCACTTTGCTGATCGTAAGATTTTGCTTTCGGTGAGTGGGGGAGTCGATTCGCAGCTTTTGTTGTTTTTATTGTTACAAATTTTGGATGAGAGGCAAATTGAACTGGTTTATTTTGATCATGGTCTGCGTTCGAATACTAATGTGGATGTGAATGTTATTCGACAATTGTTATGGGGTAAGGCTTTGGAATTGAGGGTTGTGCATGTAGATTTGGAGAGTCGTTTGGCTTATAGGTCGCGTCGGGCCATGACAGATTTTTGGACTGTGGGAGAGGGTATGTCAAAAGATCGAGGCTTTCAGGCTTTGGCCGCTAATTTTAGACATAGTTATTTACGTGATTTAGCCGAAAAATTAAATAGTGATATGGTTGTGACGGCTCATCATTTTGATGATATGTGTGAGACTTTGCTTGCAAAATTTTCAAAAAAGACATCTATATTGGGTTTGCATCCTTGGTCTTTTATGACTGAGTTTGATGGGGTGGTGTTTTGTAAGCCTTTTTTGAGTTTGCAGAAGGAGCATATATATGATTTGGCATCTCGTTATGGGGTTGGCTTTGCATTGGATGCAAGTAATTTAAGAATTGACTATGAACGTAATCGTATTCGGCATTTGTGGAGAGCTGACTGTGACATGTTGTTAGAGTGTTTGTTGTCTGATGCATATTCTAACCAGGAGCGGCTTTTGAACTTGCCTGCCAATTTGATTCAAGATATTGGATGTGGTTTTTTGGCCTTTGATAATAGTGATTGGTCGCAATGGGACTTGATTGAGAAGTTATATGTTTTTCGTAATCTATTTGGACGCTTGTCCGAGGATGTATTTAGGGAATTTGAGCAATTTATTGAGAATGCTAAATCTGCTTCTATGTTTCAATATAATGGTGTGCGAGTTTTTAAAACTATTAATTCTTGTTTTGCAACCAATTTAGATGATTCGCAATTGCGTTTGCGTATGTTTGGCTTGGATAATGATGTCGAATTTGCTCAAGCTCATATGAGGTTTTGTTTGGATTCTAGGTCTTTAACCTATAAGAAGTTTTTTCGTAAAATGAATATTCCTGTGTTTTTGCGACCTTTGACGCCTGTTTGTATTAGTGAATGTGCTGGGTCGATTGAGCCGCATTATAAATTATACTCTAAAAGCTTAATTCTGTCTGTCTATAAAAACTTTGTGAGACTTGCTTAATTGTTTTGAAATATTGGTTTTTTTTGATTAGTATTGTTGTAATTGTTTAATTTACTTAGCTAATATGAAAGTTGTTTCTAAAAAGCCAAGACGTCATAGTTTTTTCTGGTTTTTGGTTTTGACATTGTTAATTTCAAGTCTTCTATATAATTCTGATCAATTAATTGATCCTCCAAAAAAAGTTCCCTTTGCTGAATTTCGAGCAGACCTAAATGAAGGTTTGATCGAAGATAATGCTGTTCAAGTTAAGGGGAGTAAGATTTCTTTTGTCGTAGATGATGTTTCTAAATATTCCTACAAAGAAGAGGCCGCGAGTTTATCTGAGATGCTTCTTGAGCAGGAATATAAATTGATTAATTTAGATGTAGAGCCCGACTCTACTTTTTGGACTAATTTGCTTGTGTCTGCCTTGCCTGCCGTGTTGATCATGTTTATTATTTTTTATATGTTTAGATCAGCTCAGAGTTCTAATAATCAGGCTTTGAGTTTTGGGAAGAATCGTGCACGTTTGCATGACAAATCCAAGTCTCGGACAGATTTTTCCAAGGTCGCAGGTGCCAAAGAAGCCAAGGAGGAACTTGAAGAGATTGTCGAGTTCTTAAAGAAACCTGCTAAATTTCAAAAGCTTGGAGCTAAAATCCCAAAGGGTGTCTTGTTGGTCGGTCCTCCAGGTACGGGTAAGACTCTGTTGGCGCGAGCCGTAGCAGGTGAAGCCGATGTGCCGTTTTTTTCTATTTCAGGTTCTGAGTTTGTAGAGATGTTTGTGGGTGTAGGTGCTTCACGTGTGCGAGATATGTTTGCTACTGCAAAAAAGGCCTCTCCATGTATTGTGTTTATCGATGAAATTGATGCAGTGGGCCGCAAGCGTGGTGCCGGTCTTGGTGGGGGGCATGATGAGCGTGAACAAACTTTGAATCAGATTTTAACTGAAATGGATGGTTTTGAGACTGGATCGACTGTGATTGTGATGGCTGCGACCAATAGGCCAGATGTTTTGGATCCGGCCTTGTTGCGCCCAGGAAGGTTTGATCGGCGAGTGATGGTTGATCGACCTGATATCAAAGATCGTGAACTAATTTTGGCCGTGCATGCCAAATCTAAGCCTTTGGCTAAAAAGGTGGATTTATCCATTATAGCTCGAAAAACGCCAGGTTTTACTGGTGCTGATTTGGAAAATATATTAAATGAAGGAGCTCTATTTGCAGCTCGTCGAAATGCTAAGACAGTTAGTCAGGAGGATTTGAATCAAGCTGTAGAGAAGGTTGCTCTCGGTCCCGAGAAGAAATCACGAGTCTTGAGCGATAAAGAAAAAGAAATTACTGCGTATCACGAAGTCGGACATGCCATTGTGGGGCATATGTTATCGGAGTGTGATCCAGTTCATAAGATTTCGATTGTTTCTCGTGGGCATGCTTTGGGTGTGACCTGGTATTTGCCTGAGCAGGATCGGCATTTGTATTCTTTGACTAAATTTAAGCATGAGTTATGTGCTTTACTTGGTGGTTATGTAGTTGAAAAAGAATTTTTTGGAGAGGTGACTACTGGACCGTCTTCTGATTTGGAAAGGGCTACAAATATGGCACGCTCGATGGTGACTCAATATGGTATGTCTGATTTGGGGCCAGCAACTTTTGGTGAGAAAAATCAAGAAGTCTTTTTGGGTCGTGATTTTGGGCATGTTAAAAATTATTCAGAGCAAATGGCTCATAAAATTGATATATGTATAAAAGGTTTTGTTGATGAAGCACTTTCTAGTACAATAGATATAGTTCGTAAGAATAAAAAACTTATCACTAAAATTGCTGAAGATTTGCTTGAGAAAGAAAACATTTCTCGAGATGAATTCTTAACTTATTTTGAATAATATGGAATTAGAAATCTTAATGAGAGGGGATGTGGAAACTCGTGATAATTTGGAATCACGGGTTGCCCATCAGTGTTCTGATCTTGAAGAAGATTCGTTCCTATCGACAATTAGTGTGGATGTATTTGAGACAAAAGATGCTTTGATTGTGATTGCGCCGATTGCTGGAACTGATCTTAATAACTTGGAGGTTTTGATTGCAGACGGCGAAATTTTGGAGATTAATGGCAAATCAAGCTTGCATGAATTTGTAGATGATTCGGAATATCTTTTTCGTGAGTGCCATTTTGGTCAGTTTAGTCGTTCAGTTTTGCTACCATCTGGATTGGATACGAGTAATGTAAAAGCGACTTACAAAAAGGGAATACTACGTGTTGAGATTCGTAAAATGGCTGTCTTGAAATCAGCTGAATCGCTTGAGGTACATGATGATATAATCCTGGCTGCTTAAGGAGTTGGTTTTATTTTCTTTTTATGATATAATAAAAAGATTTAATAAAACAAGAGTGTATGAAAAGTGAGCAAATTCTACAGGCAGAGAAATTAAAACTATCGGGCGAACATAAGCAGGCTATTGCTATTTTGGAGCAAATTATTATTGATGATTTATATTGTATTCAGGCTTATGAAGAACTTGGTGACAATTATTTATCAATTAGAGAGTTTGATAAAGCTATTAAAGCTTTGAAATTTGCCTTGAGGATTGATCCTATTTCTGCAAATGCACATTATTTGCTTGGTTTTACTTACTCTTGTCAGAATAAATTTGAAGATTCTATTAAGGAGTTAGAAGTTGCCGATAAGATCGAACCAAATCATCCAGAAATTATTCGGTGTTTAGGTTGGTCTATTTTCAATGCTGGTCGTAAGCCACAAGGACTTGTCTTGTTGTATCGAGCAAATCATTTAGCGCCAAATGATTCTTTGATTATGTGTGATTTGGGTGTTTGTTTGTTAAATAGTTTGGAATTTGATAAGGCTGAGCAGATTTTTCAATCAGTATTGATGAATGAACCAGATAATATGCAGGCATTGGAATGTTTAAAAGCTTGTACTCACTTTCGGACTAAATAATTTTAGTGTGCAGATTTTGTGTGATTTTTAATTTTTGAGTAAATTCAAAAAAAGGCCCCTGATATACAGGGGCTTTTTTCTATTGGTCTTGGGCTGGTGGTGGGTTGCTTTCGGCTTGGTCTGCTTCTTGGCCTTGTTGGCCCGATGTTGAATTGTCGTGATTGTCGTTGTCGTTGTCGTTGTCGTTGTCGGAATTTTGATTTGAACTGTCATCTGATTCTATAACGGGGTCGGAGTTGTCCAGATCGGGATCTTCTTGGGCACTGTCTTGTTGATCTGAATCAGAATCATCATTTGAA
>CAYYFV010000024.1:0-10079 GCA_964471455.1 uncultured Candidatus Peribacteria bacterium
GTCGAAGTCTAAGTTGGGAGACTTGAGACTCAGAGTGAAATTCGTATTTTCAAACGCAAACAAAGCCGAGTCAGAAATGATCTTTGCCTCAATATCTTTGGGGAGCTTGGCATCGAAGCCCAGCGCATCAAACTTATAGGTTTGGTATGCTTGGACCTTCTTAATGTTTTTGACCACATCAAGTTCATCAACAGAGTCTACATTCAGAACGTCAATAGAAGACTCAGCCATTCGCATTGGTTGATAAATCCCACCAACCCGCACTCGTGCATTTTCATACTGGGACAAATCATGCAAAAAACTATGCAGGTAGACACGCGAACTAGCGTCTGTAAGTAGGACATAGTTGGACTCTAGGTCAGCAATATATTCGGAGTGAGATTGGATAGTGCCGACATAGCTCTTCTCAACAGGTACAAAATCTTGTTTATTGGCAGAGTGCTCAACACTACTACAACCCACAATCACAACTGCAAATAAAACAACTGGAATAAAACGATACATAATTAACAATTAAGTACATCCTTTATAATCAAATCTCCCTTAGATGTCAAAATTCTTCCCCTATTAGATTTATTCAAAAAACCAAGTTGAATAAGATAGGGTTCGGTCAGGTTCTCAACATGCTCGGGATCTTCGTTGATACTCGCCGAAATGGTCTTGAGCCCCACGGGCCCACCCCCAAAATTATCTCTCAAAGAACGTAAAAAATTTATATCTTGATTGTTCAATCCAAGTTGATTAACACCAAGCAACTCGAAGAGTTTTAGCAGATGCTGGTCGGTGGGAACCTGAATATTCTTATGGATTATATATTCGCAGAAGCGTTTTAGGTAGTTGTTGGCTATTCTTGGTGTTCCACGAGAGTATTCGGCAATTTTTAGCAAAATTTGTTTTTCGATTGCCATATTTAGGGTTTGGGAATTTAATTTAAGAATAGAGGTTAATTCCTCGTCATTATAAAAATCCAATTGCATGGCAACTCCAAAGCGATCTCTCATCGGTCTAGAAATTTTATTTAACTTGGTCGTAGCTCCAACCAGTGTAAATTTTGCTAATTCTAAACGCATAGTTCTAGCCGAGGGTCCTTTGCCAATAATAATATCAATCGCAAAATCCTCCATAGCCGTATACAACATTTCCTGAATATCCATTTTCAGACGGTGAATTTCATCAATAAACAAGATATCAAAGTCCTTAAGGTTCGAAAGGACCGCAGCCAAATCACCGACTTTACTCAGAGCCTGACCCGAAGTCACAATCAAGTTTGAGTCTGACTCTAGGGCAATCACATTTGCCAGGGAAGTTTTACCAAGTCCGGGAGGCCCATAAAGCATCACATGGTCCATTGGCAGTTGTTTTTTTTTAGATGCACCAAGCATAATCTTTAGCTGGGATGTGACTCTCGACTGACCAATATAACTTTCAAATGATTTAGGCCTTAAGTCGACATTTGTCACAAGAGCCTGAGGAGCTTCCACATTTAGTTCTGAATTTTCTATCATAGATTTATAATTCTGGTAATAAATTTTTGGAGCACGCTTGGTCGAGGGGCTTGAGGGAACTCTACATTAGCTGAGTGAGATGCGGTTTTCAAAATCAACTTTCCATACCTGAACATGGGCAAGAAACTCAAAAAACCATTTTCGACACTTATAATATCTTGAATATCACTCAGGCTAGCTTCGGACTCTACCTTCACTGTGAGATATTTCCAATCAACAAAAATCACCCTCCTATTTGTAATAATCAATTTATCAAGCCAGTAAATCAAGGCGAGATATATTACAACAAACAACAGCAAAGTAGTAATAGCTATATAGGAATAAATAATGTATTTTAAAGTCATAACTGGCTGCAAAAAGAACACGGCTAGATAAAATGGCAAAGAGACAAAAATAGCTTGCCAAACATGATAAACAAATGGCATATAGTGATGATATACAATCAATAATACACGTTCATCATTAGCTAATTTCATATGAAAACTTTAAACATACACATGATAACCAATATTAAAAAACTTTTAAAGGTCAAAGTCTTTCAAATCTCAGTTCTAATATTCTTGTCCTTTATAACAATCAACTTTATAGGCTTTGTGTTTAAAGATATCACCAATAAAGAGTATTTGAATTTCTACCTAATGCTCATACAGCAGGCAATGTTTGTTGGCATGATACTGTGGTTTTTCAGATCAAAGATTCTCTCACCAAGCACATTACTAAGTAAGCCAAACAAGTTGCAGAAATATATCAAAGCTGTTTTTGAGGGATTTTGTTACTTATTTGTTTTTGGGATTGTTCTCAGTATCGTCCAACAGTACATCACGCCGTATGGGTTTATGACTCAAGAAAATATCTTCAGACTCTTCCCGACTCACATCGTTCCCAAATCTATAATTATAATAGTCACATGCATCATCGCCCCAATCACCGAGGAGTATATTTTTCGGGGAGCAATTCTTGGAAACCTCATGCAATCTTTTACCAAACTCAAGGCAGTTTTGCTTTCTAGTGTTTTATTTTCACTCCTACATTTTCAGCCAGAAGTAGCTGGCGCAATTTTTGTGATTAGTCTCATTATCTCAAGTCTGTACCTCAAATACGAAACTATTTACATTCCAATTGCTTTTCATATTGTAAATAATTCATTAAAAACCATAATTAGCCTTTAAATCAACTCAAATTTCTGTTATAATAACTTGATATTAAGAAATTTTATGAAGAGTCATATTTATATCAGTTTGTTTCTACTCGCTTGTCTGACTTTTTTTAGTGGGCAGGCAGATATTTTGCAGGCGAGCTTAAATCTGAAACAGGTACATGAAATTTCACAAACAGAGTTTCAGGATCTTGGGGAGTCATCGGTACACATATATATAGACAATGAATATAAACAGACAAGTTTCAAAAACCTCAGACTGGAATATAAAGGCGGTTTGATCAAGGTCTCAGACAGCACAGATGATGCTTTTGAAAGCCTCTTTCAAAAAATCCACAAACCTGTCAACGCCGAACTAATAAATAAAAGTCAAAGCTTATACCTCAAACCGTCCAAAGCCGGTAATCAGATCAACTTGAATCTTCTTGAGAGAGAACTCAACTCGCATGATTTCCACATAGATAAGACTATTAGGCTCAAGACCTATCAACTCAGCCCCTCCTATAGCACTCAGCAAGCCCGCATAGATCTAAACCTGATCAAGGCCAATGAGTCCCAAAGGGTCACTTTTAAAGTCGAATCAGAGCTCGGGAGCTATAGCTCACAGGTATTTTCCATTTTTGAATTCGCTACCTATTACAAAAAAAGTCTTCAGATTGATAAAACAAGCTTACTAGCAACTTTGGATATATTTCGAGAACGGGTAGAGTTACCTAGTTCTAATATTAAAATAGTGCCAACTGACAAAGATCTCAAAGTCCACTCCATCGGTAATCTAGGACAAGAGGTTCTAATTGAGGAAAGTCTGGATCTGATACAAAAAGCACTCGAAAACAAGCAATCAACTGTCAATCTCAAATACAAAATCCTATTACCTTCGGTCTATACAGATCAAGGCCAAACAAGCTCCTGGAAAGCTATCAGCTACGGAGCCTCAGATTATACAGGGTCAATTGCAAACAGAGTCACCAACATCAAACTAGCAGCCAATCATGTCTACAACAACACCTTGGTAATGCCGAATGATAATTTCTCATATAATAAGATTTTGATGTCAAAGGGCCGCTGGGTTGATTGGAAAAATGCATTTATCATAGTCAACGGCGGTGATCTCAAAGAGGCACCTGGTGGGGGCTTGTGCCAGGTCTCGACAACTATATTTAGAGCCGCAGTCAATGCTGGATTACCAATTGCCAAGCTCAAAAATCATAGTCTATACATCAAATATTACAAAAAGCATGGTGATGGTCTAGATGCCACAATCTTTCCTGGATTCCAGGACTTTAGCTTTGAAAATAACTTAAAGAGTCCAATTCTTATCCAGGTTTATACAAACCACAATAACAAACTAGTGACAGTCATGTATTCTCAAGACTCGCCCAGGGAAATTAATTTATTTGGTCCTATTTACTCTTCCAATCAGCACGAGTTTCCTGATATGCAAGTGGAAGACAATCAAATCAAATGGATCCGAGAGTTCGCAGATGGATCGGCAGGCGACATCTTTACTTCCACATATAATGAAAAAGTAGGATAAATGGCATATGGAGCATGTAGATCCACAGTGTATGCCTACTAATATATTCCAGATACTTATTAGGGGGCAGCTTTGGTAAATGTGTAAGCAAGCTCTTATTTAATAAGTAGCCCAGGTAAATCACCCCAAAATAAGGGATAATGGGGAAGTAGTCAACTGATTGAAAGTCCATGGAATGCCATCCCATAAATAGTAAATAGTTATGCTCCCAGAGCAACTCAGGCACAGCCAGAGAAGCCATGGATATTACGAACAACAGACTCTGAAATATTTTGGAAGTATATTTCAAAATTAAAAGCGATACACAGAACAGATGTATCACACCAAAAATCACAAAGTATTCTGGCATCCATATATATGTTCCAAGTGAAATCAACCCAGCACAGATGGCCAGCTTGATGAAGCGTTCTCGAAAATATACGTTAGCCTTATGCTCATAGAATTTAAAGTTCAGGCCAAATAAAAATAGAAATAAAAAACGTGCCATGTGGCCGATAGCATCACTCACAGTTCCAATAGCTACCCCGTCATAAAAAAAACTGACAAACTTCACATGATAAAAAATCATAGCCGCCAGAGCTAAAACCTTTAAGTAATCAATAGTAGAGTTTCTCATAAAAATGGTACCCGCGAAAGGATTCGAACCTTTGACCTTCGCCTTAGAAGGGCGCTGCTCTATCCAGCTGAGCTACGCGGGCAGTAAAATCTCAATAATACTATTAAAAAAAATCTCGAAAGTAAAGATTAATTACTCCAAAACCAAATAATATATCAACTCAAATAAGTCTTTTCTTAGCAGAGCTTGCTTGCTTAACTTCTCAACCAATATAAGCTCATCTAATATGGCTTGCTGTACAAATAGCTTATTTACACCATAGGGCCTAATATAACGGGCCAAATGGCGTTTAATATTTGCAGAGACATATTTATCGGTAGCCTTATAGTACCACATCAAAAATTGATCCAAACTCACAGGTGTATTTACATCAAACCACCCCGAGCTCTCAATGATTCCATAGGCCAAAGCTGCATCCACAAACCCATTAAACCAATCACTTGAACTATAATTAGAACCCGTATATTTCTGCTCAGATTCATAACCCTGATATTCAAGTAGCAAAACCAACATCTTAATTGCCTCAGCTGCAGTCACCTCCTTGTATAGCTCTAAATTATGGTTCTTGTCACCATTTATGAAGCCAAGTGTCGACAACAATTTGATCTCTTGATATAGCTCGTGGTTGATATTGATATCGTTAAAACTCACGACATCAAAATGGATAGCTGGGCTAATCGTATCTTCGATTAAAGCCTCGAGAGTTATGCTGCCAATAGTTAGGGGTTTGATTTGATAGCTAAGTAAATTCTCGCTAGCTGTAGAGAGTACCACTTCAACCGGCTTGTTAAACATTAACTGTACGGGTGTTTGTCTTAGATCTAATAGGTCTGATTGTACATTCAACTGGTATTGCTTGCCCAGTCTCATCAAGGATGGGATCCAGACTTCGACATTCTCTGAGACAAAACTAACTTCATGTTCATTATAAATACTAGTTCCAGTACTTGATGGGATCTGCCTGTCTTTGTTGACCCTATGTGCCTCCAGTTCAAAACTATCGACATCCGACTCTATAGCAGCCACAAAAAATTCCTGAATTGGCTCGGTGAGCTTGTCTATCAAGGTGCCGCCCTCTACAGAGGTTTCCCCGTGTTCTGCAGGCTGAGCATCGGTAGACTCGGTGGGCTCTGCAGGCTGAGCATCGGTAGACTCAGTGGATTCTGCAGGCTGACTTGTTGATTGAATAGCAAGCATTGTGTGAACAGAGCGGTCATTATATTGATCAATAAACACAAGGGGATTCAGAGTGTGCTGGATGGCGTCTGCAAAACCATATTTCTGATTAATACCAGAGACAAAATTAAGGCCCGCAGCATAGATCTCTGTATCTGAGAAGGGCCAGTATGGGTGCCATGCCGCAGTATCTTTTTCGATTTGGAAGTTCAAATGCGCGCCGGTAGAGAGTCCTGAGTTTCCTGAGCGGGCAAAGACTTGTCCTGTATTCACAATATCCCCAGGCCGTACAAAGATATCAGATAGGTGTCCATAAGTGGAGTATATAGACTCTTCGGGGACACCATCAGTCACATGCACATGATTGTGCCGAATGACCACATGGTTACCAAATCCAACTTCGGAAACTTTAACTTTGGTAACAATCCCATTGGCAATCGCCACAATTGGGGATCCAAAAGGCAACTTAATATCGACACCAGGATGAGATCCGGCATATTCTTGGCCATCATACTTATAATTACCCATATATGGCACACTATAGGTCATACGAGAGTTGATCTCTAAGTCACTAAGTGAATTCATATTTTCTAGAGAACCCAGTGTTTGGGGGTTATATTTGACGGGATCAATGAATACAGATGCACTCAAATTATCATAAGTTTGCTTGGTTAAGCTTAAATAGGAAGCCCAATCAACTGTTTTTTGGTAGGGATACACAAATTTATCAATGGGGTCGTGTTTGAGTTGAGAAATAGAGTTAGCCTGCATCAAATTAGAAATATCACCATGAAACATAGCCCCAAATGCAAATAACATCCAGACACATCCATGACCCGCAAACTTTAACAAATTTCTAATATTCAAATTTTATATTTAAATCTAAATATTATATCACATTTTGGGCCAAATTTAAAGTAATTATCTCAAGTGCTCAGAGTATATCAACAGTTTTTTATGATAGATATCATCTTCGAAATAAACAAAATCAAAAAATCTAGAGTAGGAATCAAATACAGACAGTCCAAATTCTGAGTTTTTAGCTCTATAATTAACCAACTCCGGGTGCAAAACTTGGAAGTAGTGTTTAATTCTTTTGAAATTTTGACTACCAATCACAGGTTTCTGCGAGTCAACATCGACCCATAGATATTGCCGGCCAAATAATTTGGCCGCACGGCGGGCTTTTTCACCAAACCCAAACCACAAATCGATCCGCTTATCTTTGATAGCCCCTCCCCGATCCAAAACATAATAAGTGCCCAATTGATCAAGATCTACTTTGCTTCCAAATTCAAAACATGGATCAGCTGCCACAAACATATATTTATACTGAGAGACTGGCCTAGTCGAGGCAGTATATAAGCCCTTACCATTTAGCCGAATTTCGGAAGCGTAGCTTCCGGTCAAAAAGTAAGGTTGGTTGGGGGCAGGAGAGTAGTAGGCGGTAACTAAATACTCACCCGTCTCACAGGCCAACGATGTAAGGGAGATTCCAAGGACACTAACCAATACGCCTAAGAATTTCACGAGAAACGAATTCGACATCACGTCCATATTTTAATCTAGATAATTGTTTATAGGCAGAACCAACCTCTGGGTCACCCTTGTCTAGATGGGGGTTGGTTGGGATAATACTAAAGGGTTTTGATGGTTGGGTATCGATAGATAACTTCATCACAGCTTTGAATTTATCGATATTAATCAGGTCCTGGTCAGAAAAAGTCGGAGCAAATTCTTTGGCTAAAAATTCGGCATCGGTAGCACCAATTTTGTAACTCATCATGGTACCAACATTACCAAAAACAGCGTTTTTAATTTTTTCATCATTTTTTTGCACAAGTTGGCCTATATATTGGTGAGCTAGATTGAGACTTAGACGGTATTTACGCGCTTCTGATAGGATACTTTCGATTGAATCAGTAATATAGTTTTGGAACTCATCTATATATAAGAAAAAGTCCCTTCGCTCGGAGGCATCGAGTTTCTGCCTCCTGAGGGCTGCCATCTGCAACTTAGATACAATGATCAAACCCAGCAACTGTGAATTAAAGTCCCCAACTAAACCCTTTGAGAGGTTCATAAACAAAATTTTACCCTCATTCATTACCGTACCAAAGTCAAAACCAGACTTGGTCTGACCAATTATATTACGCATCATGGTATTGGTAATAAAGGCCGCAAATTTAGCTGCAAAATATGGAATAATTCTTTGTTGCTCTTCGGCAGAGGTTTTGGCCATTTGGTTGTCCCAGAAAGATCTCACAATCGGATTTGTTACCTGCTCACGACGTACCTTTTGAAAAGAGTCATCTGTAAACAGTCGGACAATGTCGGTCAGTGCACCACCATTCTCATACTCCATCAGAGTTAGACAGCCATTACGGAAATAATCCTGAATCCTTGGGCCAAATATCTCTTCATCAAACATCTTAATCATTAAGTTCATGGCATCCATAGCAACCAAATCTCTCTCCTCTGGAGTTTCTGCCTCCAGCAAGTTCAGCCCCATGGGTCTGTCGGTGTCAGCAGGATTGAAATAAATTACATCATCAGCTCGCTCTCTAGGCACAAAGGGTAACAGTTCCTCCACAAGCTCGCCATGGGGATCAATCACACACACCCCATTACCATTTTTGAGGTCTTGTCGAATCATGACGGTCATGATAGATGTTTTACCAGTACCAGTCTGACCAATCACGTAAAAATGCCGCATACGATCATTGGGCTTCATTCGCACCTCCCGTTTTTGGCCACGATAAATATTATGCCCAAGCAAGATACCTTCGGTTGGCAGGTTACTTGGAGGTGGAGCAATTTTATAATTCGTCCAATTAATATTCGGACTCTTGTTATACCGAATTGATGGCACATGAAAAAGAGAAGCTAGTTCGTCGGCGGATAGTACTTGCTCGGTCCACATTTGCAAAAACGGCCTTCTAAAAGCCCTCAAAATATAATGACGTACTACTGAACGAGAGGAGTACAAACGATATCCAGATTTTCTATGTTTAAATTCTCGCAAGTGGTTATAGCCAGTAGCGTATTGGCCAAGGGTAGATTTTATATTGTTCACATGATCTTTTGCCACAGTTGAGTCATCACTTGTGGCAATGACACGGACAATTGTATCGTATCCAATTTGCCTAGACTTAGCATCGATCAATTTAATTTCTTCTTCTTCCACCTGAGTTTTACGATCGACCGAAGCATTATCATTCGAATCCGAATCGAGTTTCTCGGCACCTTCAATCAAGACATCCAAGACCTTCCCCATATAATAAAAGGGCTTTTGCCACAAAGGTACAGATTTCTTATCTTTTTCATTTAGCAGATCTTTGGCCGTCTTACGCCCTTTGTCTTGCCACTTGGATTTGCCAGGTCGAATCATAATTTGCAACACAGCTGCGTCATTTGGTCCAAACTTACTAAAAGCATTACAAATATAGTTCAAAGGGTCCGCCGACATATTTTCAAATGAGTTCAAAGGCATATGAGAACCGTGTTTCAAATGAAAATACATAGCTCTAACCGGTTGTTTGGGCTTGAAGATATTGTATGTTTCATCGTATTCAATAAAACAATCAGGGAAAAACCCCGTGATTTGCTTCTCAACCAGCGTAGTCATATCGTGTGGACAAACTACATAAAAATTAATCAAACCATCCACCACGGCAATTTCAAAGGAAAGGTAGTCTTGTCCCTTCCACATAGTTTTCCACTTGCCAGATCCAATTGAGTCCAGGGCCATAAATAATTGAGACATGACCTTGATAGGTTTACGGAAGCTATCTTCAGATGTACCCGACTCGTCTCGAGAGGATTCTTTATCTTGTTGGGACTCCTGTTTTGGGATGCAAATTCGCAAGAAAACCATGTCGTATGATTGACGATGGTTGATATGATAGTGCATGATCCAAAATATGGAACGCAGTGCATACTTACCTACAAAGTAGGCAAGTATAATGGAGAGGAGGATTTTTATATAAAACATTAACTTTCTATTATGTTTAGTTGTAATTCATCTAACAAGTCTGGATCGATCGGAGATGGAGCTCCAAGCATAGTATCTTTGGCTTTTGAATCTTT
>CAYYFV010000025.1:0-9996 GCA_964471455.1 uncultured Candidatus Peribacteria bacterium
CGGTACTATGACGTCTTTGCTGTCCTTCTCAATGCGGTCATAGGTGATGAGGTTATTGTGTTTCACAAGCAGATGAAATATGTATATCAAGTCACACAATTAGAAAAAATCTACCCCGAAGATGTCGAGGTTCTCGGAGATGCCGGCGATGACAGATTAACATTAATCACTTGCACACCCATCGGAACCAACATAAAACGTCTAATTGTCACAGCCAAACCAATCGCCAGCTTGTATCAATAATCTACAAATTCTCTATTTCACGTAGCAGCTCATCCTCCAAAGCAGCCTCCTTGCTTTCGTGTTCATGCTCCTCTCGGGCCAGGTTTTCCTTCTTCTTCTGAAACTTCTCTGCATCAAAAGTACTGGAGCTTCCAGACACTTCATTTGAATATTGTGAATCAATTTCAGCAATTTTATTTTTCTCAGTAATCAAAATCTTACGAAGTTTCTCCACCTGTTCGCTTTTCATAATTGGGAGAATATTAAACCAATACTGTCTTTCATCATCATCCATTGATTTGGTCGCAAGTATTAATTCCACAAGTTTTGGATATTTTTGTTTAACACTTTCCGGAATATTTAATTGGCTGTTGTCGGTCATTTGTCTAAATTATAAATATATCTCCATGTTGCTTCTCAAAAAGTTCTTTTTGATATTTTAAATCCATTATCAAGTGCTTAGCCTGGTAAGTCGGGTGCGATAAAAAGTCTTCGATAGAGTTAACTTGCATCAGATCTTGAATTTGGCGAATCTTTGAGCATAAGTTAACAGAAGTCACATCTGCCAAGCCACATTTTGCTTGGTCTAACTCGGCATATACAGATTGATTAATCAGGCTGCTTGGCTGGTAGGGATCCAAGACCCGTGTCTGAAGTTTGGATTGCAAGTCCTTCAAAAAAGCTTTCTCATCTTCTGTGAACCCATTGGGGTCCACTGGGGTTGCATTACCCATCTGTACTACAGAATCATCCACAGGAAGAATCTGAGTATCTTTTTCCTTATTTGGGGGTAAGTGAGTCATTAGTATTTAATTTATTTCAAAATAATTATATCATATATTCAACCAAATTCCAACCAACAGACTTCATGAATAAACAACAAGCCAAATCCAGAATAGAGCTTATTAAGCAAGAGTTAAACAAGTGGGCGGCACAGTATTTCGACCAGGATACCACACTCTTTGACGAGCAAATTCGAGACCAACTCAAACAAGAACTCATTCAGCTCGAAGCTCAATTCCCAGAGTTGATCACAGCGGACTCTCCATCACAAAAGATTGGGGGCGAGTTGGCAAACACCAAATTTGCTAAGGTTCGGCACAAAACCCCAAAAAAATCCCTAGCAGATTACTTCTCACATCAAGAAGTGGAAGGGTTTTTGCAAAAGGTCTCTGAGTTCTCAGAGGCAGAGTTTGAACCATTATTTGTTGAGCCCAAGTTAGACGGTCTCAATATTACACTCTGGTACAAATCTGGTAGGTTAGTACGAGCCCTCACAAGAGGTAACGGCAAAATAGGTGAAGATGTCACCCACAATATAAAAACAATCAAAAACCTCCAGCACACTCTCACAAAAGCAGTTGACTTAGAAGTCTCCGGGGAAGCTTTTATTAGTAAAAAAGATTTCACACAGATAAACCAATCCAGTCAAAACAACTACGCCAACCCTCGCAATCTAGCCTCTGGTACAGTCCGACAAATCGACTCTACAGTTGCCAAAGAGCGTCAGCTACAAATTAACCTATATGCCATCGGCGAAAATAATTTACCGAGTCCTCCACAAACTCAATCCCAATTGTTTAAGTTCCTAGATGCCTTAGATCTGCCACATAATAAGGAGTACAAGGTCATTGATTCCAAAGCTAAGTTATTCCAATACTTAGATTACTTACAAGAGCATAGAGACTCGTTTGATATGCAGTTAGATGGAGTAGTAATCAAGGTAGATGATTATCAACTTTCAAAAAAAATGGGTTACACAGCCAAGACCCCACGTTTTGCTGCGGCCTATAAATTCCCAGCAGAAAAAGTCGTCACCAAAGTCTTAGATATTACAGTGCAGGTTGGCAGACTAGGCACCCTCACACCAGTCGCAGAGCTTGAGCCAGTTTTGGTAGCTGGCTCCACAGTATCTAGGGCCACTTTGCATAATGCCGCCGAGGTCACGCGCAAAGATGTTAAAATTGGAGATACGGTAGTTATCCATAAGGCGGGGGATATTATTCCAGAAGTTGTAGAATCTTTGGTAAACCTCCGAGATGGGTCCGAACAGACATTTGTCATGCCCAGCCAATGTCCAGTCTGCAATTCTGATGTCGAGACCAAAGACGACCAAAAACAAACCCGCTGCACAAATCCAGCCTGTCCAGCAAAAAACATGGGAGCCCTTAAGTTATTTGTCGGCAAAACCGCTTTTAATATCGATGGTCTCGGAGAGCAGAATCTACAAACACTATTGGATTTCAATTTGATAGCAGATGCCAGCGATTTGTTCAACCTTCAAGCCGAGGACCTACATGGACTACCCTTATTTAAGGAGAAGAAAATCCAAAACATCCTCAGTTCTATAGCTAAGTCAAAAACAATTATCAATTCCATTGTTGGGGCAGCAAATGGCTTTCAATTTGAGTCTTTTCTTGGAGTCCAAAATCAGCAAGTCACAAGTCGAGTTGAGTCAAATTATCCCGCTTCTGACAGAACTAACTCACGAGGATATTCTAGATTTAGATGGATTTGGCCCAAGTTTAGCAGAGTCTGTTGTAGATTATTTCTCCAGCCCATATTATCAACAGATCCTCAATAAGTTAGCCAGCCATGATATTCAGATCCAGTTATCCAAAGGTGCCAATCAGTCACAAAAGCTCCAAGGTCAAAAGATTCTTTTTACGGGTTCTCTCGAGCAGTTAACACGCAATCAAGCCAAGGAGTTAGTTTTACAAAATGGTGGTCAACTGGCCTCTTCGGTTTCCAAAAGCTTAGATATTTTGGTTGCCGGTGCCAAGGCTGGCTCCAAACTCAAAAAGGCCCAGGATCTAGAAGTTAAGATCCTCAGCGAAGCAGAGTTCTTAGAACTCCTATCCTCAGCACAATAAGTCTCATTTTGATCAGGCAGATATAGAATATCTCCCATGAGTTGGGCTTTAAATAACCTCTCCTTCAAAAAATTCAGCCAGATCTGCATCTGTTTCTATAGGAGGGGCCTCTGGGGCCTCTGGAGCCTCTTGGGCCGCCTGTCGCAGAGCTTCCTCTGCCGGATCCAAGGCAAATGGATCCGAAGATCCGGCTTTTTTAGTATCAGAGACACTATTATGATCTCGTTCAAAGCTAGCCCCCGAAAGCATCGGTTTAACTTTGACCAGTTTGTACTCTTTAGCAATTGCTTGCTCTATTTCATCGATAAACTCCAGCTTATCGACAGTTTTAATCAAAAACTGTGAGCTAAACATCAGGGCCAGGGTCTGAGCATCGGCCATTTCTAGTGTAGCCTGGTTCAGGGCTCTCTTGAGAGATGAGCTTTTGATATGTTTTTTTGACGCTTCAAATTTTTGTTTCAATTCTCCAAGATCAAATTCTTCAGCATATATCCGAACTGGCTTGGCATCTTCATTTTCTTGACTTTCTTTTTCCAGCATCTTCAAGGCCGAGTCCAGCATCGGCGTCATCTTATCCAAAGGAGTGGATTTGGCCACGGCTTCAATCTTACTCGTCATATCCTTAATTTGGACTGATTGATTGCTGATTAAATTTTTCTGGCTATCCACAATTGTTTGCAAATTACGAATTTGTTCCTTGAGCTGAGAGATATCATTATCAATTCTCGAGGTATCAACTTTTGGAGCGGCCAACGGGACCGGAGCCTTTGGCTGAGTAGTATCGATATTGCCCCCCGAATTATTAGGGCTACTCTTAGTATTGGCAACTATATTTTGACCAGAGAGAATACTTTGAGTCTGAATGACAAACACTTCCAGGGTTTGTCTCATCAATCCCGAATCATGAAATTTTTGTTTTAACTCATAAAACAAACTGATTATTCTTGATAATTTCGCGGCCATATCAGAGTTCTTATCTAAGTCTATATACATTTGTTCCCTTATAGAGAGTATCAGGTCTTGAGAGAATTCCAATAGGCAACTTCCCGACATATAGATTTCATCTAGTAGATCAAGGGCCTGCTGAATCTGAAGTTCCAAAATCAAGCCTCGCATCTTTTCAACAGTATGTGCATCACTTTTACCAAGCACCTCACGCACAGTATTTATATTGACTTCGCCAAGCACCTGAACTTGATCAAGCAAACTAATAGAGTCCCGCATACCACCAGATGAAACTGCCGCAATCTGTTCAAGTCCCTCTGCCTCGTATTTAATTTTCTCCTGCTTGCAAATATACTCTAGACGGCCGACAAGGTTTTCGATACTCAATCGTTCGAAGTTAAATTTCTGACATCTCGAGACTATCGTTTCCGGTATTTTATGTGCTTCAGTCGTAGCCAAAATAAAGTATACATTGCTTGGTGGTTCTTCTAGGGTTTTGAGCAGGGCATTAAAAGCCTCATTCGTCAGCATATGTACCTCATCTATGATATATACTTTGTTTTTGACTTGTGTTGGAGCAAATCCAACATTTTCCTTGAGTAAGCGAATTTCATCAATACCCCTGTTGCTGGCAGCATCAATTTCAATCACATCCAGAACAGATCCTTCATCAATACTCCCACAGGCAGAACACTGATTGCAGGGTTCTAGCCTCTCAGCATCAAACTGCAGGCAGTTAACAGCTTTGGATAAGATACGTGCACTAGTCGTTTTACCGGTGCCACGAGGTCCACAGAACAAATATGCATGTGATAGCAAATCAAGCTTCAAGGCATTTTGCAAAGTCTGACTTACATGTTTTTGGCCAGTTAGGTCTTGAAATGTGCAAGGACGGTATTTTTGATAAAGTGACATGCTAGTAGTTTAAAATTTTGTAAGTAATATAGGCCATCTCACCCCGATTAATCAAGTAATCTGCAGGGCTTAGTCTTGACGAAACTGGCAGCAGTCCAAATGCTCTGGCACTTTCTATATAGGGCACATACCAAGGTCCCACGTTGACTGGATTAATCAACAGCCTGACTCCAAAACTATCCATTGCTACCTTCAGAGCTTCTGATAGTGTGATGGCTTGATTCGGGCGAAAAGTCCCATCGACATAACCTCCAACAATACCTTTTTGCTTCGCAAAGCACAGATATTTATTATACCAGTCTGCAATCCTAACATCTACAAAACAGTTGTAACTCGGGTTGTAGGCAGCAATCTCGGGAAATTTAGCTTCAATTAAAATCTTCAGAAATTCTGCTCTGCTAATTTGCTGATAAGGTCGAAAAGTCCCATCTTGATATCCATTCACAATGCCCATCTGCTTGATATATGAAATCGCCTCGAAATACTCAGTAAAATTAATATCACTAAAGTGCTCACTCACAGAGCCTGCATCTCTCGGTATAAAAATAGAGTTACTTAGGCTGGACTCTTCTCCAGATTGAGTCTTGTAGAAAATTGCCAGTCGGTTTCCAGTTTTTTCTGGTCTGATATTAATAAAATATCTATTCCCAATTTTCCGAATATTAAATCCAGCACAACTCAAACTCGAATATTTACACCCAGCAAAGTCGCTCTTGTACAAATATCCACTGCGGTCACCATAAGTATGCACCAAGAAGTATCGGTAAGCCTGGTCATCAATTTCAAAACTCACCTGACCAGCCGCATGTTGGCTCAAAATAGGTCGAGGCAATTCATATAAAGACTCTTGCTGATCTGCACCTACGGCATCTATTTTATTTACATAAACAGATCTCGAAATAGGGGATAGTTGCTTGTTGGCACCCAAATAATAGACAGTAAAAAATGCACTCGGTAAATCATCTCGAACTTGCAAATACAACTTGTTATTCACAACCTTCACAGTTGAGATGGCACATTTGGACTCTAGTTTTGCCAGGGCACAATATTCTAGTTCATCCAAATTGGGGCTGTATCCAGGATAATCCAAATTGTAACTAACAAAGTATTCTAGTGCTCCATCAATACGGCTAAAATATATTTGTCTCGAATCATTCACTTTGACATCATAAATCTTATCTAACTGCAGGAGGTCTTCGGGAGTATCACGAAAATATACAGCATTGGAATAACTTACATATGACGAAAACTTATCTTCATATGCAAACACAAAGCTGTTATCAGTTTTTAGCTTGTCTTTAATTTTAATCCGAAACTTGTTTTCAGAAACCTTATCAAAACCCTCGCTCACACATCCGGTTTGTAAACTTGATAGATGGTTGCGGCAGCCACCAAATTCGGATTCCAAAACAGATCCATCAGCCTGGCCATTGCGATAATACCCTTTGAAATTAAATTTAGACAAGTTAATAGATTCAGGATTAGAGGCTTCCAAAAAGACATAGTCATCCTGTACATATGCAGACAAATCAATGTTACGAATTTGCTGCTTGAGGTTAATAGCATTCGAAAGAACACTTTGCTCAGAGTCGGTATTGCTATATTTAATTGCAATAGTTGTATCTCTGAAGTTGTCCTTAAGATTCAAAAAAACTCTGTTGCCAGATCTAGATACACTCTCAGCAACACAATATAGGCCCTGATTAGTCGGGCACATGCTCAAATCTGACTCCAGAATCACACCATAGTTGTAATCAGTATTGGTATAAAACACCTTATAGCTCAAAATATCATCTGGTTCGATAAAGCTAATCACCCCCGAGTTTTCATATTTGAGATTCAGTCGCGGGGCATCGGCAAAAGCACTTGTAGACAAGCTTAAAATAAGTGTCAGGAGCAAAAGTAAAAATTGTTTATACATATTTATTAATTATATCCTCAAACTTCTCGGCAAATTTTTTATTTTCAAACTCCAAAGCTCTTACATGGCAGTCTTTAGGCTCAAACTTTTGAAAGTTCTGATGATACCATTCGAGCTTCTGAATTAGGTCGTCCACGCTGCCGTCAAAAAACACACCGGTTTGGCTTGCAATAACAGTTTCTAGCAAGCCTCCACGGTCATAAGCAATGATAGGACATCCGTGGCCCATGGCTTCCACAGGTGCTATCCCAAAGTCTTCTTCTCCCGCAAACACAAATCCACGCGCTAGTTGCATTAGCTCAGTTAGCCTCTCATCTGAGACAAAGCCCAAAAATTCAATATTGCTCCGAGAGATAGATTTGAGATACTCCCCAGATGGGCCATCACCTGCGACAATGAGTTTCAATCCGAGCTTATTAAAGGCCTTCACAGCCACATCAATTTTTTTATAGGGGGTTAGTGTCGAGGCAATTAAATAAAAGTCCTCTCGGTTTTCCCATTGCAAAGATCTTTTATCAAAATTCCGAATTTCTACAGGTGGATAAAGTACTTGTGCTGAACGTTTATAATATTTCTGAATGCGTTTTTTGACATTTTGAGAGTTTGCGATCATCACATCTGGTCTCTGAGCAGCCACAAAGTCCCAAATACGCTGTCTATGAAAAATACAGTCCGCAAGTAAGCCCTTCAAGCCAAATAGTTTATTCTCAGTCTTATATTCATTTTTCCAGTCCCATATATATCGGCAAGGGGAGTGATAATAGCAGATGACCGGAGCTTCTGTTTTGGCGATCACTCCATGTGCAAATGAATTGCTCGAACATATCACCGCATCAAAATCACGCAGGTCAAAGGATTCAATAATTTTTGGATAAAAAAATGCAAATAGCTTATTAAACTTATTCAAAAATTTAAATTTTCCAACCCAACTTTGCTGCACTTTGTAGTTAGCAAGTTTTTTTGCCACTTGTTTGGAGTCACTGTTTAAAAAGAAAATCTCAAGCTCATAATCCTTCAGACATTTTAAGATTTCTAGTAGCGTTCTTTCAGCTCCACCAAACTTATGAAAAAACTCATGAACAATAGCTATCTTCTTAGTCAAAATCACATTTTATTAATCATTGATATCATACCGTTTTGCAGCAATTAAACAAGTCCTATTTAGCAATTGATAGCCAAATAATACTCAAGTGTGGATACTGCTCACTCAACAAATCCGTAATTGCCATCATAGTCGCCCCAGTTGTAATCACATCATCCACAATCACACATACATTGTAGGATTTTAAGTTAATTGGAGATTTTAGGAAAAATTTATTTTTAACATTTGCTATTCGTTCCTCTTTCGATAGTTTAACCTGTGTTTTTATGTTTTTAGCTCCTAGCAATCCGAAATAGGGCAGATGCTTTGCTGTAGCAATGGTTTTGGCAATTTCATAAGCTGGATTATATCCTTTGTGCTGATCCGTCTTGAAATTCGATGGCACAAAAGTCACAAAACAATCCCTCGGCATATATAACTGATTCAACATAAATTTTGCAATTATATCAAATACATGTTTATTTAATTTGTATTTACCTAATTCAATAAATCTTTTGATTTTTCTATAGCTGGCAAAAGTAATCTGCAGGGTTGCATTTTTATAAAATATATTCTCAATGTGAGCCTTTAGGTTGTCATGCAAATATTCATGGCAACGTAGACAGTCTTGAATTGGCTTAGAGCCTTTGCAAATTTGGCATTTTCGATTCATTATCAAGTCAATCATAAATTATAAAGTACTTGTTATATTCACACTTTAATTTAGATTTGTAAACAAAATGTTAAAAAAATGTAAATAAAATTTACATCAGAATGAATATTTTTGTCAAGCCTCGCTGTAAAGTTCTTGAAAACATCTATCTCCCATGCTATAAAGACTATACACGGGTGATTAGCTCAGGTGGCTAGAGCGCATCGTTGACATCGATGAGGTCACTGGTTCAAGTCCAGTATCGCCCACCATAGTCTGCAAACGGACCTTTTTAGCTGGAGTTTTAGAGCTACAATTTTTTATATCCCTAGCATGTAAAACAGCTTACGTCTAGTTAATTCACATTAAAAACTGTCAAAAACTTGACATTTAGAAGTTAAAGTGTATAAATAGGGGTGTTTATATTTTAGACCAATAAATTATGGAAAGAATACCAGGGCGCAAGTCCAGACCAGATCGCAGAGCGAGAATCAAAGAGCGAAAGGCGGAAGCTAATCTGGGACCATCTCCAGCTACGTTTATAAGTAGCGCGGAACTTGTAGTAAAGCAAGAGCAGTCAGGACCAAAGCTTGTACCAGAGGCTCAAGCGATTAGAGCTACTGCACGTAGTACTAGCAAGTTAGTTAGCGCAATTTTAGATCAAGTTGTGCATTATGCTTGTTCTCAGCCGGATATCACAATGGCCCTACTGCGTACTCAAACATCTTTTGAGACCAAGTTACATAACATGACTCCAGGTAATAAGGACATCCACCTCTACAGACAGATGAGTGATGCTCTTACTGCTATCACGAGTTCTACAGATTTCAACTCTGTGGGGCTTAATCAAGATCCAGCAGATAGAGAAAGTTTATTTGGCAAAGATGGCCAGCTTCTGCACGATATAGTGGATGGAGATCAGAGCTAGGACTTATACCACAGCTAAGTAAGTGTTAACCGATTCATTATTAGAATCTAAAAGGCCTTTGGGCCTTTTTTTTTATTGAAATTTATGCTATACTGAAGTAATAATAAAAATAAAAGATATGAGTTTTGATCCGGGTCAACAACCAACTCCGCCACCAATCTTTCCACTTGGGGATGATGATCTCAGTTCTGCAAGCCAAAACCAGGGTGATTCGAGCAGCTCAAATTCTAGTTCAGCCCAGGCATCTGGGCAGTCAGACAATTCACAGTCTGGATCAAGCCAAGCCCAATCTCAAAAACAAAATCCACTGAGCGGAGATCCTCGTATATGGAAACCAGGGGAGCCTATTTTCCCATCGATAGAAGATTTCAAAGAGGCGCAAGCCGCTTTTCAAGCATCTCAGCAGTCTCAATCTAGCCAGGCCCAACCAGTCCCAGCACCGCAAGCAAGACAGGCCCA
>CAYYFV010000026.1:0-9964 GCA_964471455.1 uncultured Candidatus Peribacteria bacterium
AATATTTGGAGGCTCTAGAGCAAAATATGCCTATTTCTGATATGGTCAAACGTTCTGTCGAAATTAAATCTGATGTTGTGGTCCAAGATGAAAGAGAAGCTGGTCTGCGCAAACTCTTAAATTTTGGACATACGATTGGACATGCCTTGGAATCTTGGTCTTTTACCACCGATAATCAACTTTTGCATGGAGAGGCAGTTAGTTTAGGTCTTGTTGCGGAATCTCATATTAGTATGCAGCAGGGTCTTATTACCCTTGCTGATTTGGAGCGAGTTGAACAAGTTTTACGAAAATATAAGCTTATAACACGTGTTGAGTTGCCTGCAGATATTGATCCGATCGTGGGATTGTTATCTAAGGATAAAAAAATTGAAGCGGGTCAAATTAAATGGACCTTGCTTGAAGGCCTTGGGAGGGGAGTCTTTGATCAATCAGTTTCTGACGAGCAGATTTTAGATGCCTTGAGTTATATTAATTCTAGCTCGCTTGATTCAGCTTAGGAAGGTACAAAGCTCCAGTTGCAAACAGACTAGCTGCGTTGACGCCCCAGAAGCCTGTATCGGTTTTGAAGGTTCCGTTTAAGAGGGCATCGGCGCCGAAATAATTCAGAATAAAGGCTTCGATTCCGAGTATTGTTTCGTCGTGCTTTTCGAGGAAATCTTCTACATTGGAGCTGTCTGCATATTTCTCACGTAACTTATTAGCAAGTTGCAGGGCGCTAAATGCCACTAAAGATACTGTCAGTCCACCAATTGCAGCACTTTTTAGGGTCTTATCGAGGCTCCAGTCTTGATTTGAGGCTTGTTTGTACTTGGCAGGGCCACTGACTGCTGCATCCACTGATACCGCCCAAATAGCAGCTAAATATTTAGTGATGTCTTTGGCTGCCAAAATATTTGCTTCTGCATTTTCTTGCTCTTCTTCGTCTGCTCCATTGATTTCATCGTATAAAAACTTCATAATTAGTCCAAATCCACCAGCCGAAAGTCCACGGTTGAGAAGATCCCCATAATTTGTTTTATCGGAAGCTTGTTCCAAGCCTGCTGTCATGGTGCCCGAGAGAATAGGTAGTAGAATGTGACTTAATCCAACCCCTACAGTCCAGAGAGACTGTTTATTGGCTGTGTCGAGCTGTCTATACATTGCGATTGTGGCTACAGCCACATCGATGGCAATTCCAAGTCCCGACATGACTGAAACAGTCCAAAAATATGCATCGTATTGCTCCTGTGAGTCAATTTGCAGTGGGCTTGTGCTTATAGCTTTTGAGATTTTTTGTTGTTGAGTTGTTTGACCATAAATTTTATCTAATGGAGTTATAGTTGATATGGCCATGACCCCAACTGTTAGGGAAAGAGTTTTTAGTAATGATCTTCTATTGATTTCTCCGTTTGATCGTTTGTGTGGGTTTGATGGTGTTTCAAAACTGCAGTTCCATAGATTCATTGTTAGTAATGTTTAGATAAATTTTTTTAAGTGGAGATTAGCTTATGCTTTTGAGTTTTTTTGTCAAAGTATCTGACTTGTCAGTTCTGATTTTATAAGTTTAATTGATGTTACAAAAAAAACACCCGACTTGGGATGTTTTTAGATTTCTTGACTATATTAATTAATCATTGATTTTTCCTAGCATACAATATGTTGTAGTGTTGGGCCCTGCAATTTCTGTGATTTCAATATCAGTTGCATGACAATTTAGAGGCTCTTGATCAGTTCTATCAGTTTCTTGACATGTATTATCTGCTGGTAAGCTACTTGTTAGATGCGAATAATTAGTTATTGTAGTTATTATATTTCCTGTTTGGTTTTCTTGCATGTTTGTCAGGCCAGTTGGGTATATGAATAGTCCTTCACTGCTAGGTTGTATATTAGGGCAAATGTTTTTTTGATCATCTGAATAAATGTGACAGTGTGGTGCTCTTCCCTCGTTAGTGCAAGTTATTTTAATTCCATCTATGATTACGCTTGCGGCTGTATTGTCATTGTTATCTTTTGATAAACAAATACCTCCACCATTATGCAATACTTCATTTAGAATGGTTGTGACTCCAGTATTATCTGGTGTTTCACATATTTCTGGAGCTGAGGTTGTGTTATGAGTTGAGGTCCATGTTTCTAGTATTACCGTTGATGGTTCTGGTTCTACTTGCTCTGGTGATGGTTCTTCTGATGGTTTTTCTGATGGTTTTTCCCAACAGCCGTCATATACTGTTTGATTATAATCTTCTGGAAAACAATGGGGGTTTTTGCTGTTGCAACCTGCCGGGCCTGCTAAAGCCGCCAAGAGTGTAAGTTTGTGTAATGTATTCATATAATTTTTTATTTTGCCTTATTGTACATATTATCTTGGATATGTCAAGTAATATGTTATCATAAAAAAACACCCCATTTGGGATGTTTGGATCTGCATATTTTTCTATTTTGGATTGATCGGACTACTCTTTAGAAATTTACTTTAGTACACCAGAAATATGTGATGTTGTTATCTCCGTTGGCAGACATTGGCTGTCGTGAGATTGTTACTGTTCCGCTATGGCATGGGGTAGCTTCTGGGCGATGAGTAATTTGGCAATTGTCATTGACTTCAGCAACTCCCATGTTTGAGGATAAGTGCGGATAGGTATATGTTTCGGTTCCATCTGGGTATGATTCATATTGACCTGGACCTATTGGAAATAATTTAATTTCTTCGAATCTAAGATCTAAAGCATTTGTAGGTTCAGAACCTTCTTGCGTACAAAGAACTTGTGTTTCGACTGGGTGCTCGGAACTGAGGTGAATTGCAAAATCAAAATTACCGTCTTCGTTTTTTCCAATAGTTAGACCGTCAAGCTGGGCTCCTGTTTCATCTCCACTAAGACAGGTTAGGTTATGTGTGTTTGTGTTTATTTGATGTGCTTTAACGATTTCTCTTATAATTTTATTAAATGTAACAAGGTTATCGTCGTTCTTCTCACAGATTTGATTACCTGTGTTGTCCATTGCTGAATCACCTGTGTTGTCCATTGCTGGAGCTTCTATTGTTGTGTTGTCCATTTCCGAAACTCCCGTATGCTCTACAATACATCCTTTGGCAGCTATTGATACTAATAGAGACGGTATTATTTGTTTAAATTTCATAGTTTGTAATTAATTTTACAAACTCTACATATTGGGAGTGTTTTTGTCAAGTTTTATGCTTTTGAAGAGTTCTAAGTGAATTTTTCATATAAAAAAATCTTTGACTTGGGATATTGAAGTTGTTTTTGTGTGGTGGTTTTACTATTCCAGAAATGAACCTACAGTTAGGCACCATGAGGTTCCGCTTTGATCTGAGCTTTGTTCAACTAAAACATTGGTAGCATGACAGGGTTGTACATTTGCTACATGCTTGAGACCACAGATTGTGTTTGGATCTGCCTCCAAGATTCCTATACCCTCAGATTTTAATTGACCGTATCTTGTATATCCTTGATCACTAGATGTTTGTGATGCGGGGTAGATACTGGTGTTTTGTGGAGAGATCGCTATTTCTCCATCACAGATTTCATATGCATTATGATCTTGTGAAGGTGTTATGATAAATTGATGCCTATTGGATTTTTTAAAAAATGTAATTTCTCCATTACTTAGATAATCTTGGTTGGGTTGAGAGTCTTGTAAACAAATTGTGCCTCTTTGTCGATGTGTGGTGGTTGATTGAACATCCATAAAGATCATTTCAGCTATATTATCTATGGAATATTGACCACTTTGTAGTTCAAGACATGAATTATGTGTTTGATCTGCTATGGTTTGGCTTCTCGTAGTTTCATGTTCTCTTATTAATGTCGGATTTTCTATACATCCTTGAGCATTTAAGGAGAGTAATATTGAAGGTAAAATGTCTTTAAACCTGTGAAATTTCATAATTTTTTATTAATTTTAAAAACTATAGTTGGTTATTTGAATTTGGTCAAATTTTGTAATTAGGCTAACAAAGCCATGATACACAAAAAAACCCTCTTGATAATAATGCCAAAAGGGTTTGCAATGAGTTTTTTGATTCTCTGTTTGTAGTTTCCTTGGAGTAGGAGATTAACGTTTTGAGAATTGAGATGCACGACGTGCAGATTTGAGACCTGGTTTTTTTCTTTCTTTGACTCTTTGGTCACGAGAGACAAGTCCAAGTTTTTTGAGTGTGCCTTTGAGAGTTGGATCGAACACAACTAGTGCTTTGGCGATTCCTAGTCTCATAGCTTCTGCTTGGGCGTTATGTCCACCACCGATAACTTTGATTGAGATGTCAAATTTGTCATCCATTCCAGTGACTTTGAGTGGAGTGATGATTTTTTGGGTTTGTTCTTTGTAATCTTGCCATTCTTTGATTTCTCTTTCGTTGACAATGATTTTACCTTCACCTTTGTAGAGTCTAACTTTTGCGATGGCACTTTTACGTTTACCGTTTGCGTAGAAGTATTCTCCTTTGAATTCTTTAGTCATAATTACAGTTCTAGATTAGTAGGTTTTTGGGCTTCATGCGGGTGAGTGTCACCTGCATAAATGTGTAATTTAGAAAGGATAGTTTTCTTAAGTCTGTTTCTTGGAACCATTCCGGCAATAGCATGGTATACTAGCTTGTCTGGTGTTCTTTCTAAAAGAGTAGCTGCATTACGTCCTTTGAGACCACCTGGGTATCGAGAGTGAGTGTAATACATTTTTTGTTCTAATTTGCTACCAGTCAATTTAATTTTGTCAGCATTGATAATGATTACAAAATCTCCTGTATCATGATTAGGTGCAAATGACGGTTTGTTCTTGCCACGAAGAATGCTGGCGATTTCTGTTGCGAAACGACCAAGAGTTTGACCTTCTGCATCGAAAACATACCATTTTCTGTCGATTGTTTTTGGATTTACGTATGTAGTTTTCATCATAATTAATTTAATTTGATTAGTACTTCGCTGGCTCCGTCACCTTTTCTGAATCCTAATTTGTAAGTGCTAACAAATCCAGATTTTTGACCTTTGTATTTGTCTTTGATTTCGCTCATGATTTTTTTGGCGACTTCTTTTTCAGTTACAAAGTTATTGATCTGACGAATTGCTTCGCGTGGCTCTTTGGTAAGAGCAATAGTTATAACCTTTTGGGCCAGTGGCGTGAGAATCTCAGCTCTTTTTTGTGTAGTTTTGATTGCATCATGTTTGAAGAGTGATGTGATCAAGTTTCTACGTAAAGCTTTGTATTTGCTTCTCGTTTTGCGTAACCCACTATGTTTTACATTGTGTCTCATTGCAAGGTAGTTTTAAATTTAGTTTTTTTTAGCATATTTTTTACTCGTCTGCAAGAGAAAGTCCTCTTGAGTTGAGCGCCTCTCTGACTTCTGTGAGAGCCTTTTTACCAAATCCTCTGAGATTTGATAACTTGGTTTCGGTGCATTTCGTAAGTTGTTCGATTGATCCAATCTCGCCGTTGATACAAGCGTTTAATGTTCTTGGTGAGAGCCCGAGAATTTCAATTGGAGTGTAGGTTTCTTTGACGGTTTGAATATCTCCTTCGGCAATTTTGTTTTCTGAGATTGAGTCGGGGTCGCTAATGTAGTTTTCTTCGATTTTGGCTTTGTCTGAATTGAAGTATCCAAAGTATGATTGGAGCATGTTTGATGCGAATTTAACTGCATCTTCTGGTGAAATAGAACCATTTGTTTCTAGATCAAGTATGAGTTTGTCTAGGTTTGTTTGTTGTCCGACACGAGTGTAATCTGTAGTGAATCTAACTTTTTTGACAGGCGAGAAGAAGGCATCTGTCCAGATCCAATCTACTTCTGTGTTCTGTTCTTTGATTTGGTCAGATGTAAGGTAACCAACACCTTTTTCGACTTTGATTGTGATTTCGAGATTTGTAGTTTTTTCAATTGTTGTGATTACTAGTTCTGGATTGAGAATTTCGACTTCATTTGGGCATTCGATCATTTTGGCTGTGACCTCACCTGCAGAGTTAGCCTTGAGTGTAAGTAGGCTTGGTTCTGAGTCTGATTTTTTGATTTGCAACTGTTTGAGATTCAATAGGATATCTAGCACGCTGTCTTTAGCTCCTTGGATTGTGCTATACTCGTAATTTTTGCCTTTGACTTTGATTCCAGTTACAGCTGCACCAGGTAGTGAAGATAGTAGAACTCTTCTAAGAGCGTTACCGAGGGTGGTTCCGTATCCTTGGGGTAGAGGACTAATAGTAAATGTTGCTTGATTTGAACTTACCGCCTCACAGACCAATTTTGGTAATCCGATTACTTCTTGGATTAGGTGCATAGTTTAATAATTAAGATTTTAATTTTTATTTAGAGTAGAATTCAACAATCATTTGTGGGTTTATGATTGTTTCAACATCATCTTCACCTGGCATAGCAATTATTTCGATAGTTAATTTGCCATTGTCTGCGTTGATCCACTTTACCGATGAATCTTTGGCCTGTTTGACTTCTTCAAACAGTGGGCTTTTTTGAGATTTGGTTCTGACGATTAGTTTATCACCAGGTTTCATGTCGATACTTGGAATATCAACACGTCGACCATTGAGTTCGAAGTGCCCATGAGTTACGAGTTGACGAGCTTGTCTTCTTGTTTGAGCAAATCCAGCTCTAAAAATGACATTGTCGAGTCTTCTCTCTAATCCCTTGAGTAGTTCTGTACCTGTGACACCTTGAGTTTTGGCGGCTTTTTGGTAGTATTTTCGGAATTGTTTTTCTGTAACTCCAAACATAAATCTTGCTTTTTGTTTTTCTTGGAGTTGCTTACCGTATTCAGATAAACTTCTGAATGATGAACGTCCGTGTTGTCCGGGAGCGTATTTTCTTTTTTTGAAGGCATTTTGTTTGCTGTTTCCGTTGTTAAACAACATAACTCCATACCTACGTGCCTTTCTGACTAAAGGTCCTCTATAACGTGACATAATGGAATAAATTATTAGTTTCTTCTTTGTTTTTTGGGTCTAGCACCATTGTGTGCAACAGCTGTGACATCAGTTATTGATAACACGTGTACACCAGCGGCTTGGAGCCCTCTGACTGCTTGTTCGCGTCCTGGACCTACGCCCTTGACGAATACATCAACTTTTTCTAAGCCATGTATTTTGGCTTTTTGGGCTGCATTTTCCGCAGAAATTTGTGCTGCATATGGAGTGCTCTTACGAGAACCTTTGAAGCCATTAGAACCAGCTGAGCTCCATGAGACAGTGTGTCCTTCGAGATCAGTAATAGTAATTACTGAGTTGTTGAAGGAACATTGGATGAAGCATTTTCCGTGTGGAATATTTTTTTTGGCTCTTTTAGCACTTTTTTGACTGTATTTTACCATATTATTCTAAAATATTATTTGCTTACCTTTTTCTTATTTGCAACTGTTCGTTTCTTACCTTTTCGAGTTCTTGTATTGGTTCTTGTGTTTTGACCCCTGACTGGCAAACCTCTTTTATGTCTAAACCCCTGATAACATCCAATTTCTTGTTTTCTTTTGATGTTCATTGCTACTTCACGTCTTAGATCACCTTCGATTGTGAATTGGGCTACTTCTTCACGAATAAGTTTTAATTCGTCTTCTGTTAAGCTTTCAATTTTTCTGAGAGATTCTAAGTTCAGTTTGGTAACTATCTGTTCTGCTTTTGATCTACCAATCCCTTTGATGTAGGTGAGACCGATGACGATTCTTTTGTTTTTTGGTAAGTTGATACCTGCTACTCTAGCCATACTTTACTTAAATATTATTATTATATTAATTATCCTTGTCTTTGTTTATGCCTTGGATTTTCACAAATGACACGTATTATGTTTTTTCTTCGAATCAATTTGCAATTTGCACATATTTTTTTGACTGACGCTCTGACTTTCATAATAAAAAAATTATTTTAAACGATATATTATTCTTCCTTTGGTAATATCATATGGCGATACTTCGACTTGGACTTTGTCACCCAATGATATTTTAATATTGTTGATTCGAATTTTTCCTGAGATAGTTGCTGTAACTATCAAATCTTCGTGTTCTGGTAATTCTACTTTAAATTGAGAGTTTGGTAGGCACTCTACAATGATGCCTTCTACTATAATTTTATCTTCTTTTGCCATTAAAATCGCTTGTGTTAGATTGATTTTGTATTTTGGCTTATAAATAGCCACCAGATACTACATTAAATGTATCTGGATTTCAAGTTTTTTTTATTTAAATTGGAATTTTTTCGTCTGCTCTTTGAGTGAGTACTTCGCAGCCTGTTTGAGTAATCAGAATCATGTGTTCAAATTGGCATCCGAGACTCATATCTTCTGTGACAATTGTCCAATCATCTTCGAGGGTGAGCATCTGATTTGTCGATTGACCGATGATTGGTTCGATACATATTATCATGCCCGCTTTGAGTTTGGGACCTTGGTCAGGAGTGCCGAAGTTTGGAACTTGTGGGTCTTCCCATAGTTTTTTTCCTATCCCATGTCCTATGAGGTTTTTGAATATATGATAACCGTTGGATTCGACATAGGTTTGGATCGTGTGTCCTATATCTCCTGTACTTATGCCTGGTTTGATAATTTTGATTGCTTCGTATAGTGCTTGTTGGCAGACATTCATGAATTTTTGGGTTTCTTCTGGTATGTGACCAATTGCAAATGTAACTGCAGAGTCACTGTTGTATCCATCGAGCTTGGCTCCGCAGTCGATTGTGAGTATGTCACCCTCTTGCAGGGGAGTGTCGTCTGGAATTCCGTGGACAATTTCATCGTTTACAGCTTTGCAAATAGTTGCTGGGAATCCCATATAGCCTTTGAATCCAGGTGTGGCTCCCTTGGATCTAATGAATTTCTCGATTTCCAAATCTAGTTCTTTAGTTGTCATGCCGGCTTTGGCAATGCTTTGGCCGAATGATAAAGCTTGCGATAGTATTTTGGCTGCTTTTTTCATGATTTGGATTTCTTTTTGACTCTTTACTTGACCTGACATGTTATATATTTAGCTTTTTATGAAACTCATTTTTTACTTCGTCTATGGACTGTGAGGCGTCTATTGAAATGACCTGTGTATTTTTTGAGAATTGTTCTAATAGGGGAGCTGTATGTTCTTTAAAAATTGCAATTCTTTTTTGCATAATTTCTGGGGTGTCATCGCTGCGGTTTTCGATGCTTGCTCTTTTTTGCATTCTTTCCAAGGCTGTTGCTTCATCAAGCACGAAGTGGATGACTTTGAAGTTTGGAGCTTTGATTTGTAGCATAGGTACTACTTCTTGGAATTGGGCAAGATTTCTAGGGATTCCATCAAAGATAATAGGCGTGTTTGGATTGGTATCAATAAAGTTGGCGGCTAGTTGACACACCAACTTATCTGATACTAGATTGCCACTTTCTAATGTTTCTTTGATTTGTTTACCCAATTCTGTGTCTTGTTTGGCAATATTGCGAAGCTCTGCTCCTGTCTCAAAAAGTTTATAACCTTTGCTTTGTAGGATCTTTGCTTGTGTGCCTTTGACAGAACCTTGGATTCCGAGAAATACTAAGTGCATAAATTAAAGAAATTTAGAATAATCTTGACTGATCAGATGTGTGTCTACTTGTCGAATTAGTTCGAGAATGACACCTACGATAATCAGAATACCAGCACCAGAAATTAAGAGCGGAAGTTGACTACCGGTAGTACCGATAAATTGTTGGGCAATGATTGGAATTACTGCTATTGCACCAATGAAGAGACCACCATATAGATTGAGTCGGTGTGAAACTTGATGTAGGTAGTCTGCTGTTTCTTGACCAGGTCTGATACCAGGAATGTAGCCTCCTCTTTTTTGAATATTGTCCGCCACCTTATCTGTATTAAATGTAATACTTACATAAAAATATGTAAATCCAACTATTAATAGAAATAAAGTGATGAGGTAGAGCGGTTTGTCTACGGAGAAATATGTGAGGATTCCGGATGATAGATTTTGCAGGAATGGGTTGGCAGAGTTTTGCATTAGTTGGGCTGCAATT
>CAYYFV010000027.1:0-9948 GCA_964471455.1 uncultured Candidatus Peribacteria bacterium
CACATAGAGTCATCCCACCTAAATCACTTTCGAAAATAAAAGCTTTTCAATCGGGATCACCACAGAATTATCAAATAGAAGATTTTACAGATTGTCGCTCAGCATATGGACAGGCTCTTTCTGAATTAGCGCTGCTCAACCCAAACGTTGTCGCTCTCACAGCAGACCTCGCAGGTAGTGTCAAAACCAACAAGCTCAAACAAGCCCTGCCATCAAAACATATAGAATGTGGAATTTGTGAACAGCACATGCTTGGAGCAGCTGGTGGTTTATCGCGAACGGATATTATTCCATTTGCATCGACCTTTGGAGTCTTTATGAGCTCACGTGCCAAGGATCAGGCCAGAGTCAATGATATCAATCACACTAATGTCAAAATGGTGGCCACTCACTGTGGATTATCAGTTGGAGAGGATGGGCCAACACATCAGGCGATAGATGATGTAAATAGTTTTTTGGGGCACATTAATACAGAGATTTTAGAGCCAGCAGATCCCAATCAAGCCGATCGAATAACCAGATTTATCGCGGGACATTATGGAAACTTTTATGTACGTATGGGTCGGCATAAATACCCTGTGATTCTCAATGAAAAGGGCAAGCCTTTTTTTGCAGATAAGTATCAATTCAAATTTACCAAGTCAGATCTGATTCGTTCTGGTAAAAAACTTACAATTATAGCCACAGGACCATGTGTGCACGAGGCATGCAAAGCAGTAGATCAACTCAAGCAAGCACACGACGTAGATTTATTTGCTCTCTCAAGCCTCAAGCATATAGATACCAAAATCATCAAGTCTATCAAAAAGACTCAAAAACTTTTAGTAATTTCAGATCATTTAGTAAATACAGGTGTCTTTTCAGTTGTAGCTTCAGCAATTCTAAATAAAGCAATCCATCTCAAGCATTATCAAAACCTTGGAGTCACACGCTACCATAGGTCAGCCAGTCAGAAGTACCTCTATAATCAGGCTGGGATTGATGCAGAGAATATCCTTAAAAAAATCAAAAAAATTATATAACCTAAACTTATGTTTACATTACCAAAGCTCAATTACGAGTACAAAGATCTGGAGCCTTTTGTAGATGCCAAAACAATGCAGATTCATCATTCCAAGCATCATCAAGGCTACATCAATAAATTAAATAAGGCATTAGAATCGAACGCAGATGCTCAGCAATTATCACTCCGAGAGCTGTTACTCAAAAAAGATTCGTTCGATCCAGCAATAGCCAAAGCTATTCAAAATCATGCCGGAGGCCACTATAATCACTGTCTCTTTTTTGATATTATGTCACCTCAACCAGGTCAGATGTCACAGGAGCTAAAAGAGCAAGTCCAAAAGGATTTTGGCTCTCACGACAACATGGTCGAAGAGTTTTTCAACGCTGCAGCGACAGTTTTTGGAAGTGGTTGGGCATGGCTTGTCAAAGATGCCGAGGGGAGTCTCAGCATCGCCAAAACAGCCAACCAAGACAGTCCACTTTCAGGATCTCACACTCCAATTATGGGCATAGATGTCTGGGAACATGCATATTACCTCAAGTATCAAAACCTCAGACCAGATTATATCAAGGCCTTCATGCAAGTACTTGACTGGGCTAAAGTCTCTAAAAACTACAATGAATAATGTCACTACAGAATTACTTGGAATTATTGGTATGAGTTTTATTTTAATATCTTTCTTGTTGAATCAGTTTCAAATTTGGAAACACAATTCGCTACAATATGATATGGCTAATTTCATAGGATCATTCCTTTTAGTAATTTATTCCATAGAGCTTGCAAGTCTGCCATTTACCATTCTGAATTTAGTTTGGGCGGCTGTTTCTTTGAAAGATATCTATTTATTTGTTAAATTAAAAAAGTCATAACCTCCATGAAAATGAATAAAAAATTATTAATCACAGCCTGGGTCATCATGCTAGGCGGAGAAGAGTTGCTTATGCAAGTCATAAAACAGTTGGTCTTGCTAGTCGTTTCAAATCCATCACAGGCAGCCATGCAGGTCTGGTCTGTAGTCTTGATGGTAATTCAATTACTATTAATGCTCGCAGTAGTGGTCTTTTCTTTATTAGCATTAAGGGAGAAATCTCTCAAATTAATGGCCTGGATCTCTACTATCACAGGTGGTCTCAAGTTAGCCTTCTCAATTCTAGTTTTATTGATCGGATTTTTCTCTAAGAGTCAAGCTGCCTAATGCGTAAATTTTTTACAATTACATTTATCGCACTTATTATTCTGTTTGCCTATGGCATGTTTAGCAAAGGCAAGCAGAATTTATATTTCTATTTTTCTAGTCCATATCCAGAGCAGGCTAATAGTACTACTGATTATCTATTTCAGTCCTGCCAACCCAAAGCAGCCATACTCAAATCCACGCTTTCTTACAACAATAATCTGCAAGCCGCTCTCAACTGGATGCTGAGCTACAAAACCCCCAAAGTATCTGGACTAGACAATCCTTTTTATGCCTCCACATTACAGGCCAACGTTACTCAATCAGATTCATACACTATTGTTGATATTCAGGGGCAAGCAATACTTGAGTCAGAATGTTTCGAGGCTGATTTCAAGGTTCTGATCGAAAAAACTATCGAATATTATCTGCAAGACATCCCCTATCAAATTCAGCTAAACGGTTCTAGCCAAGATTTTATAGATTTTGGTACCTTAAAATAAATCACTACTCGTATAGACATCGGTAATATCGTCATCTTCTTCGAGCTTTTCTACCAAGCGAGTAATTTTTTCTGCAAGGCTATCCTCCTCGACGGTCATAATATTATCTGCAAGTTTGACATTTTTAGCAGATTCTACGCTAACATTATGCTTTTCCAAAATTTGTTTGATAAGCGGCGCTTTCCCAGCTTCGGTATATATAATAAACTCATTGTCATTTGTCTCAATATCTAAAAGTCCATTGTCCAAGAGTTCCATCTGTAGATCCTCATTTGAGACGTCACCAGATCCGCTGACAACGCCTTTCAGCTGGAACATATACGCAACACTGCCAGACTCACCCAGAGAGCCTCCATTCTTATTCAAAATCGTTCTGACTGATGATACTGTCCGGTTTTTATTGTCCGTAATAGCCTCAATCAAAAAGGCCACACCCTGGGGACCATATGCCTCATATGTCATTTCGAACATTTGTGTATCAGATCCGGCTCCACCAGCCTTGGCAATAGCACGCTGAATGTTATCATTCGGAACGTTCTCAGCTTTGGCATTATCCATTGCAGCTCTCAAAGAAGCATTTAACTCAGGATCAGTACCTGCCTTGGCAGCTAGGGTAATCAGTCTTGCATGTTTTGTAAATATTTTGCCTCGTTTTGCGTCATTGGCACCCTTCTTGTGTCTAATCGAATGCCATTTTGAATGTCCAGCCATAGTAACAATTATATAACAATTAAACCTTAGCAACCTCTTTCAAAAAAAACAAAAAAATTCTATTGACAGTGAGTCTCCACTCACCTAAAATAGTGAGTGTAATATCACCCCAAAAACATGCAAAACCTAACACCCAAGCAAGCCATAGTGCTTGAATATATAGAAACTTATCAACTCGAACATGGTAAGTCACCTACGCTCCGTGAGCTTCGTGAGCACTTGGGAGTTAGTTCAGACAATTCTGTGCTCAAGCATTTAGCAGCCTTAGAAAAAAAGGGCTATATTCAAAAAGATGACACCCCAAGAGGCATCGGATTGCTAGAGTCAGTCCGTCGCAGGCTTGAGAGTGCAACTTTCCAACTCCCGATACTGGGTTTTATTCCAGCGGGTGGTCCAGTTTCTGCTCAAGAATATACGGATGGTTATATTACAGTCGATTCATCACTCGTGACAAATCCATCAGGCTGCTTTGCACTCAAGGTTACAGGACAAAGTATGATCGATGCAGGAATCTATGAAGGGGATTTACTAATTGCAGATAGCAACAAAGCACCCAAAGTTGGCGATGTTGTAATAGCCTTGGTAGACAACGAAAACACAGTCAAAAGACTCGTCTCTAGAGAAGGTAGGTATTATCTCAAGGCAGAAAACTCTGCATACTCTGATATAGAGCCAATTGAGTCACTCCAGATCCAAGGAGTAGTCGTCTCACTCCACCGTAGATTTTACTAAAAGCTACACATATTCAACTTCAAGCTAACCCCTCATATTATGTTTTTTTACATACTTTTTGAAAGTGTCTCAAACTTCAAAAAAACACCCAAAACATTTGCCAGTCATTTTACTCACAGTAGAACCTATCAGAGTTTTAATTTTTAAGATTTTTTTTTGCGAACTTTTGCAGCTCACTCAGTTTAACCATGGCTTCAATGGGAGTCAGTGAGTTCAAATCAATACTCGCAAGTAAACTCTGGAGTTTATAATCCGCCACCCCTCGATGCTTAGGATTCTGGTCTCTTATTGCCACTTCCTTATTAGCAAATAAACTTCTTTGGTTTCGCAGCTGTTTTCCGTCATAAGTTTTTAAGGCAGGCTTGTTACTCAAACCGTTACCAGTATTTTCTAACCCCTCATTGCATGCAATATATTCTCTACTATCCACTAAGATTTCATCCGGAAGTCCCGCCATAGCTGCGACTTCCACACCATAGCTTCTGTCAATTGATCCATCTATAATCTTACGTAAAAACACAGGTTTACTATCGCTACCATTGGTCACACTCACACAAAGGTTACCTGCAGTTTTCATTTGATCAACTAGCTTAGCTATTTCAAAAAAGTGCGTAGCAAACAATGTTCGAGCCTTTGTCTGTTTGTTCATAAATTTACAAACTGCTGAGGCAATCGCTATCCCATCCAAAGATGACGTTCCGCGGCCAAGCTCATCAATAATTACGAAGCTCTTTGGGGTAGCTTTTTTTAATATTTCCGCAGTCTCTTCCATTTCTACCATAAATGTTGATTGCCCCTTACTCAAATTATCACTAGCCCCCACTCTCGTGAAAATTCCATCACAGACACCAAGTTTAGCCTTGCTCGCAGGCACAAAGCAACCAATACTTGCGAGCAATAATATGATTGCATTTTGTCTCAAGAAAGTCGATTTCCCGCCCATATTTGGACCAGTTAAGACCATGAAAGGTTTTCGGTCTAACTCTAGATTATTCTCAATAAACTCTCCGTAGGCCAATAAATTTTTGATCACTGGGTGGAATCCGTTTTCTACAATGAAGACATTCTCATTTGTCACTTCTGGTTTACAAAACTGCATGCGACCAACGCATTCACTATGACTATTCAAAAGGTCAATTTCGGCGACATACTCGGATAATTCCACGATAGTTGAGAGATATTTTTTACTAAAGTCTAGCAGCTCCATAAACATCTCGGATTCCAGTGCCACCAAGTCCTGTTCGGCACTTAAGACTTGTTGTTCAAATTGCTGGAGATCGGTAGTGGTATACCTTTCTGCATTGGCAAGTGTCTGTCTGCGAATGTAGTGTTCTGGAACTAGCTCAGTTTTGCCCTTAGAGACTTCGATAAAATATCCAAAGACCTTATTGTATTTGATCTTCATATTTGGAATTCCAGTGGCTTGCTTCTGTTCTTCTAGCATATTGCTTATCAGGCCATGGGAGTTCTCCACAATTGATCTCAGACCTTGCAACTTCTCGGTTGTTTCTTCCTTGAAAATATATCCTTTCGTCAGAATTACTTTTACATCTGTCTCAATTAGTGTGTCTAATTTCTCTAAAATATCTCCAAGCTGACCTTGGTAATCTTTCGCTCCAAAAATCTCTTTAATCTCATTGATATTTGCGAGTGCAATGGCGTTTTTCAGACTTGAGTTTAAACACACCAAATCCGCGGGAGTAGCTTTGTGAGTTTCAATTCGAGCCACCAAGCGGGGAATATTTTTAATCTCTTTTAAAATATCCGTAACCTTATCCCCAGCATTGCTGTCTACAAACTGCTGTAGCTTTGATAGTCTTTGCTCAATTGCCTGTTTGCAACTCAAAGGTGTTAATAAATTATACATCAGTTTGCGGGAGCCCATACTTGTCTGACAAAAATTTATATGCTTGAAAAGGGAGTTTTTATTAGAACCATCGAAGTTCTGAAACACTTCCAAGTTCACAGCGGTTTTATAAGACAGTCGAAAGCTAGTTTCGGATTTATACTCTACAGCCTGCTGAAAACTTCTTACAAACTGACCCAGGTGCATTTCTATATAATGTTTAATATGGGCAAACAGGCTGGCCTGCTCATCTTCTAGATTCAGGTTTTCTAATTCACTAAGCAGGATTCTTTCTAGTGATTTTTTGTCTAAGTGTTTAATTAAAATCGATTTGTTGTTCAGAATCTGTAAGATTTCTTTTGAGACATCGCTCTGACAAACAACTTCCGACACATTATGCTGATCGAGCACTTCATCCAGCTCATTTAGACTCCAGAGTCTCCCCTTGGTCAGACTTAAAGTATTAATATCTGCAATTAAAAAACCCATAGACTGCTTATTACCAAGCATCTCAACAGACATAATTGTCGTTAGGGCGGAGCTTTGCTTGACGCTAAGATTGGTGGCAGGGGTCACTATATTGACGACCTTACGCTCGACAATTCCTTTTTGACTGGGGTCCGAAACCTGCTCTGCAACAGCTACCTTGTGGCCATGTTCCACCAACTTATTAATATAGTTTTCGGAAGAGTGGAATGGAACACCACACATTTTGTGACTCCCAGATTTGTTTTTCCTCGCCGTTAATACAATTCCCAGAATCTCCGATGCAATTTCGGCATCTTTATCAAACATTTCATAAAAATCACCAAGTCGAAAAAACAAAATGCAGTCCATATGTTCACTTTTGAGCTTTTCGTATTGGATTTGCATTGGGGTTTTTTTGCTCGATTCAGAATTCATGAACTTATTAATTTACAAAAATTTTAAGATTGTTATTATTTTTGTAACTTAAACAAAGCAATATATGCAAGCTCAAACTCGAATTATCAAACTAGATGACCATCTTATCAACCAGATTGCCGCTGGAGAAGTTGTCGAGAGGCCGGCCTCGGCACTCAAAGAAATTATTGAAAACTCCATAGATGCCAATGCTTCAGAGATCTCAATCGATCTAGAAAACGGTGGCAAGACTCTAATTCGAGTACTCGACAATGGTGAGGGGCTCACAGAGGATAACTTGCCACTGGTATTCGAAAGGCACGCCACAAGCAAAATCCAGTCCCTCGCAGACCTGGAAAACAACCTAAATTTAGGATTTCGTGGAGAGGCCCTATCGGCAATTGCTTCCGTAAGTAAAATCGAGTTTGCTTCTAGACACAAAGATGCCGAGCACGGATTTGCGATTGATTCAGATGGTCAAATCAGTTCCAAATCCATGAACCAGGGGACCATAGTCACGGTCAGAGACTTGTTTTTTAATACGGTAGCTAGACAAAAATACATGAAAACAGATGCCACAGAGTATAAAAATTGCATTCAAGTAATTGAATCCTACATCCTAGCGCATCCACACATTGCTTTTCGAGTCACTCACAATCACAAATTAATTTACAAGTTGGCTCACCAAACTCCGCTCCAAAGAATCACCGAGGTGCTTGGTACTGATTTAGCTGATCAGCTCATCCCGGTCTCGTACTTCGGTGAGCAAATCAAGCTCAATGGATATATTTGCCGGCCGCAAGCCGCAGTCAGCAAGTTGCCTACTCAAATGATTTTCGTGAACAAGCGGCCAATCAACGCCCGCAATTTCAATCATGCCATTACTCAGAGTTACGGATCTTGGATATTTGGATCCGAAAAACCCCAGTTTGTACTTTATTTCGATATTGCACCGCAAACAGTTGATATGAATATTCACCCTCGCAAATTAGAAGCCAAGTTTTTCCTAGAATCCAAAATTTACGGAATTCTCAGACAGGTAACTCGCCAAACACTAGAAAAGCACTCGCTAACACCTTCAGTATCAAAATCAGATTCGCTTGCCAAGTTCGTACCTGGACTGGCACAAAACCCAGACTCCTCAACTCCACACAGTCCAGAACAAAACCCAGACTCCTCAACTCCCTCAAGCTTCACACAAGATTTAGGTCCAAGCACCTCTCAATCAAAAAATTTAACCAAGCAGTTTGCCGACTCGCAACCTTCAGCACAAAACTTTGAAAAGTATCTTTTTCAAAAACCCAAATCCTACACGCATAACCCTAGCATTTCTCAGTCAGAAGGCTACCAACAAGCCACGCAGCCAGTCCTTCAAGCCCAGTCAGATCTCAATCCAGAAAGGCAGCACAGCTCACTCGAAAACAAGTCCGAGTCCAATCTCAAGGCCATAGCCCAGGTCAAGAATTCATATATTTTAGCCGAAGGTCCAGATGATATTTTTATTGTCGATCAGCACGCCGCCCACGAAAGAGTTTGGTATGAAATTCTCAAGCAAAATGCTCAAAGCCAGGCTCCCAAATCTCAACCATTGTTGGTTTCCGAAACTATTCAGCTATCCAAAGTCCATTTGCAAACTCTCATAGATTGCGAATCAGTCCTGGAGTCTCTTGGTTTTAGCTTTACTATCAAAGACTCTCATATGGTCATCAATGCCGTTCCACACAGACTAAATAAAATTAATTTACCAGAACTCATCGAAAACATTTTGGAAGACCTCACTCAAAACAATCAGTTCAGCAACCTCAATGAGCTTGAGGATATTGTCATCAACTTCACGGCCTGCCGAACCGCAATCAAGTTCGGTCAAAAACTAAGTCTCATCGAAATGCAACAACTACTCGATGACATGGAGGCAATCCAACACAAAAAATACACCTGTCCTCATGGGCGCCCAGCCATTATCAAGCTTGGAATCAAGGATCTCGAAAAACTCTTCAAAAGAATCCACTAATCCTACCCAGGTATTTAACCCCCAAAATCCAATCACACAGCCTGCAAACTCTACAAAACAACTTGCAAAAAACAACAAATCATGTAGAATCAGGCTACCTTTTGCTTATAAGGTTTCTTTCGACCAGATTTCTGGGCCATTATGACAGACTTATAGGCTTATCATTTAACCAAAAAAGGTATGGCAAAAAATAAAAAACAGTTCCAAGACGTTGCAGATTTTTCTCAACTAGAACAAGCCCAAAATAAATACGAGCTTATGCTTCTTATGAACCCAGGTGTTACTGAGGATCAAAGAACTAAGTCTCTCAATGAGCACATCGCTCTGCTAGAGCAAAAAGGCGCTAAGGTTTTCCACGTGGATGACTGGGGTAAAAGAGATATGGCCTACACAATTAAGGGGCAAGATGCTGCTTACTACGTTACTTACTACTTCACATTTTCAGAAGCTAAGTTTCTAGAAGAGTTCGACGAACTTCTCAGACTCGACCCTGCAGTTTTGAGACATTTAGTGATCAGAAGACCAGAAAACTTCGAAATTCAAAAGTTTGAATCAGAAGAAGAAGGCGAAACTAAACAAAACAAACCACGTTCGGAACTTAACATCGCTGATGTTGATTACAAAAATCTAAAAGTTCTTAACAGATACACTTCTCGTTACGGTAAAATTGTTGCAAGACACTATACAAAAGTAACTTTGAAACAACAAAAGAAACTTTCACAAGAAATTAAAAGAGCAAGACACGTTGCCCTTCTACCATTTGTGAAATAATCTCATTGCATATTTCAATTTCAACCACCGCCTTCCAGCGGTGGTTTTTTATTATCCGACCACCCAGATTCCAATCACAAGTCTTAGTACCTAACAGGTTGCAGCCTCAAAACACAAACATCACAATTCCAAACTACACAAACCAAATCAAAATAACTCGATCCCAAAACACAAGGTCTATATAGAAACTTGCCAAAAATGGGGTAGTTGTGGTAAAATAGAATGAATTAAAGTTAATTTATGGCCACCCTTATCCCCAATAGTGCCCAGAATGCTCAAGAACAAGAGGTTTTCTTTGACCCGATAAATTTT
>CAYYFV010000028.1:0-9804 GCA_964471455.1 uncultured Candidatus Peribacteria bacterium
CCTCTCGCAAAATTTACCAAAGAAATCAAGTCGACATCGACCTCAAGCAGTTTTTGTCCAATTTGCAGACTGTCATGTTTTCTCCAGAGGATTTGGACTTGGTAACCTCATCACCCAAGCTTCGCCGAAAGTTCTTGGACCTAGTGCTATTCGAAGTCAACCGTGAATATTTTCAAGACCATGTGCAGTACACGCGTTTACTCAATCAAAGAAACGCCATCCTCAAAAATTCGGAGTCTCTTCATCAGGCTCAGGCCTCATTGCAGATTTGGGATACCCAATTTGTTGAGCAATCTCTCAAGCTCTTTCAGGCCCGCACAGAACTAATCAAATCCCTTACGGAATATCTGCCACACTGTCTCGAGAAATTTCTGCCAGAACTCGCCAATCAAATTACACTCGACTACTTACCCGCCAACCATTCGCTCGACCCAGACAATATCACCCTCGAGCTTATACAGGAACAATTATCCAAAAATCTCGCCCGAGACTTCAAATCTAGGTATACCAATTTTGGTCCCCACAGAGATGATTTTAAATTGATTATTCACAATCAAAATGTCACTGAATATTGCTCACGCGGCCAGCTGCGAGCAATTGTCCTGAGTCTCAAGCTAGCACAAATTAACTATATAGAAACCCACTGTCTCAAAAAGCCACTGCTACTACTCGACGATGTTTTTTCTGAGTTAGATCAAACCCGCAGACAGGCCCTTCTGGAGTTGGCTCGGGATTATCAAACCTTTATTACTACGGTCGAAATGGCCTATTTCGACGATCTAGATATAGAATACACTTTATTTCAGCTCTAAAACTTGATATAATATAATGATTAAATAAATTATTATATGTCTCAGTTTGCAATTGTTAGCTTGTGTGCACTCTTGAGTATAGTGCCTATTCTGGCTTGGGGAAGCCTATTTCTCTATAAGCATGGAGAAAAAAGAGAACTAGTCATCAAGACCTTTGTCTTTTCGGCTATGGCAGTCATACCGTTAGTTTTTTACAGGTTGCTACTTGGAGTTATACCTCAAAATCACATTAATGAATATTTGCAAACCATCATTAATTTTCAATTATTCGAATCAGTCCTGCCTATCAATCTACTCATTTTATTTCTGACAATCGGTTTTGTCGAAGAGTACCTCAAGCATTTCGTAGCTGCCAAGGTGGATAAAAAAGAAATCGACAATATAGACGATGCTATTGAATTTAGTATTATTGCCGCGCTGGGCTTCTCTTTTGCCGAAAATACGTTCTATTTTATCGATGTTTATCAAAATCTCGAGCTGGCGATTTTTTGGAAAGTAGTCATTTTCCGTTCCATGTTCTCGACTCTAGCACATATTATCTTCTCCAGTATATACGGATATCATTACGGACTGGCACTATTTGGTAAAAACATAGCCCATCGCCGCGACTTTAGCTTTGTCAAATCTATCAATAGAGTCCTGTCTAAGGTCTTTCGAATTAGCACTATAAAGATATTTATAAACGAGCAGCGCTTTTTGGGATTGTTCTTAGCGGGCATATTCCACGCCGCCTTCAATGTGTTTCTCGAACTCAATCAGATCTTATTAGTTCTCCCAATCTTATTTTTAGGACTTTACTATGTTCTATCTTTGATAAATAAAAAACAAAACCATATTAATTTCAACTCCCTTGCCGCGCCAGAATCAGTCTCTGACAAGCAGCCGGGTAGCTCTAGACACAAAAAAAGACCCGATAAATCGGGTCTAAATTGGTTTAATTTTTAGAGAACTATTTAAGTTCAACTGTAGCACCAGCTTCCTCAAGCTTAGCTTTAAGTTCTTCAGCTTCTTCTTTAGAAACCCCTTCTTTAACAGCTTTAGGAGCACCGTCCACGATGTCTTTAGCTTCTTTGAGACCAAGTCCAAGAGCTTCTTTAACAGCTTTAATAACTGCAATTTTTTGACCACCAGCTGATTCAAGTACAACATCGAAAGAAGATTTTTCAGCAGCAGCTTCGCCACCAGCAGCACCACCAGCAACAGCCATAGCTACAGGAGCAGCAGCAGATACACCGAATTCTTCTTCCATGTGTTTAACTAGGTTTGCTAGTTCCAAAACAGGAAGTTCTTTTACTAAGTCCATAATTTGTTGAGCATTTTTACTCAATTCCGGAAGATTTTTTTCTTCAGACATGATAAATTTGGTTAATATAAATTAATTTATTGTTCTTTATCTGCAATTGCTTGCAAAGTGCCAACGAATTGGCGCATTGTTCCATGTAATACTCCATGGAAACCAGAGATTGGAGCTCGCATTGAGCCGAGTAATTTTGCGTAGAGTTCTTCTTTGGATGGAATAGCAGCGTAAGCTTTAGCCGTTTCCGGACCAAATGCTTCACCATCTAGGATTCCACCTGTAAGCTCTAATTGTGCGAAGTCTTTTGACATCTTATCAATCACTTTAGCCCCAGATAATTCGTCGTCGTAGGAGAAAATAACTGCAATTGGACCGTCTAGGCTTTCTGCAGGTAGTTGTTCTACACCGATTTCTTTAGCGGCAAGCTTGATAAGAGTCTTTTTAGCAACTCTGCACTCAACGTTTTGCTCACGAAGAGCAGTTCTAACCTTCGAGAAGTCAGAAACGCTGATTCCAGAGTATTTGCTAAACATGACAGACTTAGCGCCTTTGAAGCTTGTTTGAAGTTCTTGCAAAATCTCTTGTTTTTTCGATTTGCTAATCGCCATATCATAAAATTAAACCCTTAGGACCGATCGTAGACCAAAGAGCGCTTTAGGGGCGAATTAACACCCGGCATGCCTATTTATGTCTCGGATGGATTTATTCGAAGATACCTTCGATACCAACGGTCTACGACAAGTCAAAGCAACTTTAAGTTAAATCTTTTTATAAGTCAACCCCTTTATTACAAAAAACCCTCCCAAATAGTTGTTTTTTGGCTTTAAAACTGTTAAAATATATAGATTAATACAAAAACTATGGAAAGTACAAATCCAGAGAGCAAAAAGAATGAATTGCAGCAGCAAGCAGATATTCATAATCTTGAGTCCCAGGCAGTAGATAATCAGCCAGGGACCCGGAGCTTGTATTCGACTGACGATGAGTCCAATGACATGGTTGATTTGGAGAGTTTGGGCTTCAATACGACGATTCAGCAGAAGAAATCTGAGATCCTAGACCCTTCCCAGCTTGACGATACCGTTATTTCTTCGGTAATGGCTAGCAATGAGGCTCCGGCCTCCGATGAGCCAGTTCTCGAAAAACTTGATAGTTTCGAAGATGATCTAAACCTCTCGCTGGTTATAGAGCGCGAGAAGGAACGCAAACAAAAGTTTATTAAATACACATTCTTTGGTTTGCTGGCCTTGACTTTGATACTGGGGGCCTGGTTTTTTACCGATTCACGAAGTTTACTTGGATATACTTCCATTCAAGAAAGCTCGCAAGCTACTACCGAGAATGCCTTGGTCAGCGCCAAAGTCGATTTGGCATTTTCCAAATATTACTTAGCAGCGGTTCACAGTCAGAATCTGAGTTTTTTAGCTGTCGAACTACATGAATTACATATTGCATCTTTGAATCAGTTTGATATCAGCACAAGTCGCAACGAAGCCACTCAGGAAGTTCAGAGCTTACTCACGCAGCTAAAAGCAGAGCTGGATATTATCAAATCACAAATTCAAGAAGTTGCTAAGATTTTAGATACTAGTGATCTAAAAGTAGCTCTAATCACACGGAGCAATGGCAATGAATATATCGAGACTCTCAAGCCTTTGCTTGGAAGCGACATGGATTTGTCGCAGTTTCTTTCGTTTGAGCAGCTGAACAAGGAGATATTTAATCTGAGTTCCAATGCGCAAGTCAGCTCCCTGATTCTCAGTACAAATTATCAAGATATGGGCTCTGCAGAAATGCTTAACTTCCTCATTGAACTCTTTGCTCAGTACCGAGACTCTAATCTCAAAGAGCTGGCGCTACTTAGTCTCCAAAGGTCCAACTTCACTTATGTGCTAGGTGAAATTAGCAATATCACCCGAAGTTTCGATCCCAACTTTACAGTTTTCGACGATCGGGAAGATTATGTTGTTAAGCACAATTCTTACTCGTTCAATGCTGATAACTCTAGTATTTCCGTCAGCACAGATATCCAAACCCAGACCCCAGATACATTTAGTTTGATTGCAAACTTCGAAGATGCCATCCTCCAAAGCGACATGTTTAGTGGCCTCAACGTGACAAACTTCTCCAAGCAGTCCAACAAAGAGGGTGATCGGTATCAAACTAGTCTCAGTTTAGCCTTTGAATTTAACCAGCTCTAATGAACAAAAAAAGCAATTCAATCATATTGTACATCCTAGGGATCATTCTTTTGATTGGTTTAATTGTTTATGGAGTTTATTACAAGGTTTCTGATACTTTAGATTTCCAAGCCTCTTTGCAGGATATCGCCACACAGGTTTCGGGAAACAAGGACTTGGCATCCAAGGGGCTTTCAGAAGCTGTAGCTCAACACAAATCTTTTTTAAAAACAATTGAAGGTGATTTTGATCAATTTTATTTGGAAGAGTTTCAAAAAAATCAATTTGTCAGAACTTTTGACAAACTTATTAGTGAAATCTCAACAGAGCAAGCACCATTGGTTGTTAATTCTTTAAATATATCCAGTCCTATCTTATCGGTAAGCGGGGGGGTCGAATCAATTCCGATAAGCATTTCGATCACCACCAACAAAAACTCCTTACTCTCACTAGTTCAAAAACTGGAGTCTGTAGGTCTAGATAGATCTAATCCATTTTATTTAATGGAGTTACAAAGTCTAAGTTTTCAAGTTCCATCAGATTCAAAAGAGGATAAGTTACCCGAAATCTCAACTACTTTAAATTTTACTATTTCTAAAACCATAAGCTCAAATGACTAAGGACAATAGCTATAACTTACCGGGTTTAGATGCCAAAAAGCAGGTTGTAGAATCTAGCCAAAGGCGTGAAGAAAAGATCCAAGGATCTCAAGATAAGCAGTTGCCCAAAACTGATGTCTCTTCTCAAGTAGCTGAAATTGTATCAGATTCTGGTAAGCCTGAGGTTAATGATCAGAAAGAGCTTACAAATATGTCTAAAGGCTCTGCCACTACACAAGGGGGTGCTGTTCAGTTTGCGCAAGGTTCTAAGCCTCAGCAATCAACAGCTGCCGCTACTCAATCTCAAGTCTCAAGTGCCGCATCGCAAGCAATTGCTTCAGCAGCTGCTGCAGCACAGCCAACTCCAGCACAGCCAGCTCCAAAAGTAGTCCAGGAGCAATTTACATATTCCACAGAAGCCAAAGCCAAAATAGACGAGTTACTCAAGGCTATTTCAGTCAGCAATGTACCTCAAATAGTTTTGATAGTTATGAGCTTGGCTCTTGATCTAAAAACTTCCGATATACACATTGAGCCAGAAGAAGAAAGAGTCAGAATTCGATATAGAATTGACGGTGTCTTGAGGCAGGTAGCCGAATATAAAAACAATATGCACCCGGCAATTGTATCTAGAGTAAAGATCATGAGTGATCTCAAAATTGACGAAACAAGAATCCCACAAGATGGTCGTACTTCCGTCACAACCACAGATGGTCGCGAAATGGATCTGCGTGTCTCGACACTACCAACTGTCAATGGTGAAAAAATAGTCATGCGTTTGCAGGACAAATCTAAGCAAATACCAACACTCGAAAAACTCGGTATTCTTGGTAACGCCCAAAAGTCTATCAAACAAGCCTTGGTCAAGCCAAATGGAGTCATCCTCACATCTGGACCTACAGGTTCCGGTAAAACTACTACACTATATGCCGCCCTAAACATTCTAAATCAGGAGTCGGTCAATATTCTAACGATCGAAGATCCAGTCGAAATCCAGCTAGACGGACTCAATCAGGCTCAAGTCAAAGCTGATATCGGTTTTAATTTCGCCAAAGGTCTCCGGGCTGCACTCCGGCAGGATCCCGATATTATTATGGTTGGTGAGATCCGTGATCATGAGACAATCGACGTGGCCATCGAGGCTGCCCTCACAGGTCACTTAGTCTTCTCGACAATTCACACCAATAGTGCAGTCGAAACAGTTACCAGAATTGCCAATATGGGCGTCCCACATTATTTGATTGCCTCTGCGGTCGATACTATTATTGCGCAGCGTCTTGTACGTCGTGTCAATCCAGAGAAGTGTGAGAGTTACCAGCTCGAGCCTAAAAAATTAGAAGCGATCAAAAAAGCCATTGCCCAAATTCCAGATTCGGAAAAGGCCAATTATCCAGAAATCGATTTTGATAACCCAACTTTCTTAAGACCACTACCACAATATAAACTGACAGCATACAGCGGGCGTGTCGGTGTCTACGAGGTACTCACCATGACAGCCAATCTAAAAGACGCAATTCTCAAGGGTTCCAACGTCTTGGAGCTTCAAGAGATAGCCCAGAAAGATGGTATGGTTACCCTCGAGCAATATGGTTTGATTCTTGCAATGAAGGGATTAACAACTCTCGAAGAAGTTTATCGTATAGCCAACACTGATTAATATGAAAAAAGCCAAAGGATTTTCATTATCGGAGTTAGATCAAAAGGAGAAGTCATTTGATCTCGAAGCTCAAGCTGAGCAGTCTCAACTTGCTACAAGCGAGGATATTATTCTCGAAATCGGAGCAGGTGAGAGAATCATACCAGTCAAAAAGCCCGAATCTGAATTTCAAAGGCTCCTCAAGAATCTCAAAACTCTCTATAGATCAACGGCTGGTAAGTCAATTAATATCAAAGTCTCCTTAGATGAAAAAAGCGTCTTTTATGAGTTAATGTCGACAATGCTTTCGGCCGGTATTTCTATTGTTCAGGGTTTGAATATCTCTGCCAAGCAAGCTACCAGCAAGCAACTCAGGTCTCTGCTCGAATCTCTTGCCACGCAAGTCGAGCAAGGTAAAAAATTCTCTGAGGCCCTCGAACTATATCCAAAAGTCTTCTCTCAATCCGAAGTCGGAATGCTCCAATCTGGTGAAATGACCGGTCAGCTCGCAGAGGTCATGCAACGTTTGGCTGTAGAAATCAAAAAGGGGATTGCAGTCAGATCCAAGGTCAAGTCAGCCATGATTTATCCGGTTGTGGTTGTAGTCTTTGTGCTTTTGACAGTCTACGCCATGTTGACTTTTGTGATTCCACAGGTCAAAACGCTTTTCGAAGGAATGAATACCGAGTTGCCAGATCTGACACTAATGCTTTTGGCTGCAAGTGATTTTGTGCAGCTCTATGGTGGATATATTTTTATGGGAATCGCGGCTATTATGTTTGGATTGTTCTCTTATTACAAAACACCAAAAGGAAAGCTGTTGTTTCACTATTTATTTCTCAAAATTCCAGTGGTCAAAGATTTTATTATGTACTTATCGCAGGCGACCTTTGCCAGGAGTTTGGCCAATTTGCTCTCATCTGGTGTTTCGATTGTCGAGGCGCTTGGTATCTGCTCAAGCTCCATGGGAAACTTAGTCTACGCCAATGTGATTAAAATCATGCAAAAGGATGTCAAAAAAGGTATCAAGCTCGAAGAAGTCATGTATGGATCCCCATATTTCTCATCTCTGCTAGTCAATATGTTTGCAGTCGGTGAAAAAACTGCCAAGCTCGATGAGCTCGCTCTCCAGGTGGCAAACTACTACGATGATAAGTCAGAAAAGATGGCAGATAATCTCTCCAAACTCATCCAGCCCCTGATTATAGGTATTGTCGGTGGTATTGTCGGTGTGGTGGTTTTGGCAATTATGTTACCAATGACCAAGTTGCTATCAGCCGTCGGAAGCCTTTAGCCAAAGTGTCTTAAGAGACTTTTCTGAAACAAAAAAACGTTTCGACCAATCTAGCAATAGTAAATTCTTTTAACATAGCTATAACAAGATTATTATTGTCTTGTAAATTAATTATTTCAGCATGTTAAAGAAAGGTTTCACCATGGTCGAAATCCTGATTGTTATTGCCATAATAGGTATTTTATCAGTCAGTCTAGTCCCAAATTTATCAGGAGCACCAGCCAAGGCTCGTGATCTAGCCAAGAAAAAAGCCGTTTCTAATACGCATGCAGCCATAGAAGCTCACCGTCTAGAGAAAGGGCAATTACCAGTGTTTAATGCCGATACCGATGCCGCTGGCACATGTCTTAATGATGCTGCTGTAGATGCTGATGTGCTTGCTGTTGTTTTGGACAGTGAGGTGCCAAGTGCTAACACCTTAGCAGACGCAGGAGATTGCGTAGATGGGGACCTTGTCTATCCAATGTATACTGTGGATGGCAATAATTTTACAGTTTCAATCGAGGTAGAGTCCAAAGGATCAGCTACCAATGATGACTTTACTAAATTTGAATTATCTAATTAATTATTAAATTATGAATAAAATTAAATCGGGTTTCACCCTGATCGAAATTCTGATTGTTATAGCCATTATCGGTGTCTTATCAGTCAGTCTCGTACCCAACATCGCCGGAGCACCAGCTCGTGCCCGCGACCTAGCCAAAAAACAAGTTATCACCCAAGCTGACGCAGCCATGAAAGCATACATTGTCCTCAATGGACAGTCTGTTAATTTAATTGATGACGATCAAACTGATGAAGCAGAAACTTGTTTAGTCGTGGGCGACGGAGATGGTGCTTTGACTGAAAACATTGATGTTGGCTTGAAGAATAAAGTTTTTGACGGAGAAATCCCAGTGGCTGACACTCTGGCTTGGGATGCAAGCACCCCAGTCCTCGAAAATGCCTCAATTGCAGATTGTATGACGAAAGCAGGAAAAGTTTATCCAAAGTTCACGTATACTGATGGTAAATACAAGTTTTCAATAAAAGTAGAAGCAGGGTCAAGTGCTAATAATGCTGCCGGAACTCATTTCGAAATGGGTAGCTTAGTTGAGTAAGTCTCAATTATTTAAACAATAAAAACATAACGCATTGAACAGAAACTTTTCTTTTTCATATCGTATTCCAAGAAAAATTACTGCGGGGTTCCTCGCAGTTTTCTTGCTTTTTAACACTGTGTTTTTAAATCCAGAGGTGGCCTCGGCACTAAGCTTTTCACAAAGCCAATCCGAAGATCTTATTTTGGTTTTGGCACAAAAAGAACTCCTCGAAGATGGTACCAATTACAGAGGTCTTTCGGACCAATATCCTCGGCTCGGATCACTCGAGTTGGAGGATCGAATCAAACGTTATGCCACAGATATTTCCAAGACAAACAATGCAGCCCAGGTAGATATTCTTTCGATCTCCAAAAACCAATCACCAATCCAAATTGCTGACTACCTCAAGCAAATTTACCTTGGCAATTCACCACAGTTTCCAAACGCCAATTTACTCGGGGTTGTTTTGATAGGAGCGATTCCGATTCCTAGACTACAACTAGAGGATTCAGCTGAGTTTTCGATCTATCCCTTTGTAGATTTCGTAGATCCAATTTTTACTTACGAACCGCGTTCCGATGAATTTGTACTTAATACCGAAAACATACAAGATCCAGAGCCGGAAATTTTTCACGGTGTTATCGATCCGGGCACACCAGCTGATCTGGCAGAGTATCTCGATAAAAATCATTTGTACTACGATGGGCACCCCGACTTTTCTGAAATAGAAAAGAAAATATTTGTTGCCGAGCCAAATTTTGCGATTGGATCTCTCAATCAAGATCTAGCTTCTAAGTACGCAAACTTTTTGACTCTTGGGCGTTATCTTGTAGACAACAAAGTTTCTGCAGAGTTGCTTAGTCAAGTTACCGGAGAAGAGCAGGCAGTTCCAGATCAGTTTGCC
>CAYYFV010000029.1:0-9798 GCA_964471455.1 uncultured Candidatus Peribacteria bacterium
CTGGACGATAAAACCTGGGCATCTATGGCTCTGGTAATAGCTATTAAATAATATTCTCCATTTTGAAGTGCCTGTGTATTTTGGAAACTAAAGGTTTTGTTTGTATCCGCCTTGCTGGTTCCTAATTTTGTCCACTTATGGTCGTCTTTGGATTTTAGATAGAAGCTTAGCTCTTTTTGGATTGGAAACTCATAATCAAGCTGCCCATTAATAATAAAATTATCAAAGCCAAACACTTCCCTGGCCGCCAACTCTAGCAAAATTGGCTGACCGATTTGTAGAGGAGCCTGGTAGAGAGATCTGTGCTTGATATATGAATCTAAATTATTAGGTGTTTGGATTCCAAGTTGTCTGACTATATTACTGTCTAGCAACTGACCAGAACCCTTATCTTCTGTAACAGCTTTACTTTCTGGGAGCTCATAATTAAATTGATTTAAAATATTTATATCTGAGTTTTCACCTGTTTTTTCTAAGAAACTTTTCGCTGCATCTAGCTGCTGATCTAGCTGAATATACTCAAATTTATTACCTTGAATTCTGCGCTCAAGATCGACCTTTTGTGCCGAAGAAACCGCTTTGTGATTTTCAGACTTGACCTTGAGAAAGGCTAAAAAGTTAGTGTCTGAATTTTCAAAGGCTAACACCTTTGTGTCTTGAGCAAAAGTATTTGGAGATACCTGCTGGCTATTTAAAACTAAAGATCTTGATGATTTGACTTCTTCCTGCTCAAGACCTTGCATATGTACATCGATCTCAGGCTGTGTGGTATTGCGAACACCTGGCAATTTTTGTACCTTTGATTGGTCTGATGATTCGGTTTCTTGATTGGAATTCAAGACTTCTGGATCTTTATTTGTGACTGGCTGTTTGCCTGGTTGCTCGATATCATTGATTTGCTCTAAGTCTTTTTCTACAAATGAAATCTGTTGTCTTGCAACTACTATTTGTTGCGAGTTTAAACTGTTGGTGGGTGCACTTACTGGCTGTATACTGTTGGATTCTAGATCTTGTGTCTTGGGACTATCTGATGAAGTCTGGCTAACCACCTCGGCTTGTACCTTCTTGACTGGTGGCGTGTAGCGACTGACCACCCGACGACTAGATCTAGATGATGACCTGCGTGGTCTCTCAACAGCCGCTTGTTCTGTGGGTTCTGTGGGTTCTGTGGGGGCGGATGAGCCTGCCTCTTCTGCCTCTTCTGTTTCTTCTGTCGGGGCGGCTGGGTCTATTTCTTCGGTGTCCTCCGTTGGTTCAGTTATTTCGGTTTCTTCGGTTGGGTCGGTTGGGTCGGTTGGGTGGCTTGGGTTGCTTGGCAGTGAAATATAAATCTCTTTTGTAATTGATGATTGACCTGCCGAATTAGAGGCCTTTAATGTGATCGAATAATCACCCTCTTGATCAAAAATGAAACTCGGATTGTTAAGATTAGAATCGACTATACCATCCGATTGAAAATCCCATGCATAGCTGATATCAAATTGATTACTAGTGAGATTTGTAAAGTCGACCTGATTATCTGTTTTGTTGTATTCAAAATCTGCGCTTGGGGAGTTGACTCCTATTAAAATCGATTTTGATAATTCGAAAGTTTGTTCTGTGGTAAAAATAGATACAGTGAGCTGGTATACCCCGGGCTGATCATAGGTGTGAGAGGTGTTGAGATGTCCCTTATATAAATTGCCATCTCCAAAATTCCACTCAACTTTGTCTATACAGGCCTGTACATTATCAATACTAAACTGTGCTATGGTGTCTTGATGAGTATAACTGAGCTCCATTTGACTTGAGGCGCTAGGTTTGACTACGGTAATAGGATAGGTTTTTGTGATTATCTGCTGATGATTCTGTGTGTCATACATCCTTACCTGGAGATGCTTTTCTCCTGGTGAATTATAGGTTAACCTATGTAGCAAAGGGTCTGAGGAATCTATATCATTGTCGACCACACCATCCATCGAATTTGGAATGGAGGAGCCTGAGCTATCTTGCAAAGCATCGAAATCAAATTCGACAAAACTCGTTGCATGATCGGTCTGTAAAATTGACTCCGGGTGGACAAGTTCAGCCTCGCCATTTGCATCTAACCCTATGCAAGAGGGCAGATCTTTGGAAAACAAGACCTTGAATGGATACAGTTCAAACTCTTTGGTATGGGTATCCACTAGAGAATCGACCGTAGCTATTATTTTGTGTGGATATTTAATATCATCTGAGAAACTGACTTTCGAACCATTGATAAGCTGATCCTGCAAATTCAACTTGAGTGTTTGCCCACGAAAGTCTATATCATTTGCTGGGTTACCATCCTGATCAGAGTCAAAATCAGCATCTAAATCAAACGAAACGGCTTTCAGGCTGGCGGTATTGTGCGTCTCAAAAATAAGATCTTGATTTATAGGAAAGCTAAAATCGTTTGGATCTTGATCTTGATCATCAAATATTACTTGAGCGTTATTTTCAACTACAAAATGCCTGAGATCACCAAAAGTAGATGTGTTTGCAGTACCCGTAGTTTTGGTTGTTACCTGAGCAAATAAAGCATTTTGTTTGTGCCAAATGTAATTTGCTGGAACTAATAACTCCGTATGCAAAGCGCATATACCATCGCTTGCCTCAACATTAATAATTGATTTGGCACTTGAATTATCTGATAAGCTTTTCGTATTTTTAATTAGATACTCGCCCTCTACCACATTTGCCAAATAGAACTGAATATCGCACTCATCTGCAACTGTGGGGTATTCCAAGCTTGCAGAGATAATGGTTTGTCCATTAGAAGACTCATAAGCATACATGCTTGGGGCTGATGGAGTTGCGACTGCTCTAGTTGCCGATGGGAAGCTTAATTGCGAAACACTATAGTTACTGTTAAATGGAATATCGGCAGTTAGATTCTCAAAGTTGATATTGTTAAAATCGGCGCTGAGTGTCACTTGGGACTTTTTGTAATTGCTAAAGCTAATATTTTTAAATTGGTTATTTTTAATAGCAGCAGAGGAATACGACTGATAGATTGCATGATTGCTGTTGGTCTGATGTGACAAACCCGTGAATTCTAAATCACTAAATTGCGTATCAACTAAGTCCTTATTTATATTGAAGGCATAATTTCCAGACCGAAATAAAGAACTGGTTATTTTTGATGAATATAAGCTATCGATAGAAACATTTTTGGAATAGAAACTATCCGGTAGGCCGATATTTTGTCCCAACTTATTATTGTTAAAGTTCAAATTATGGACTGGTGAGCTGATCGAAAGCAAGTTTTCTATATGCTTTGGACTTGGCTCAAAAGCAAATCCCGAATCACCAGAGCCTAGATCAACTTGGTTGTTTGTGAATTGAAAGTTGTGTATAGACTTCCCTTTCAAATATACTGGAGCGCTAGATTTACATAGATTCATAAACTTTTGGGCTCCGGCACCTATATAAGGGCTAAAACAAATAATATTACTATCAATTACAAAATCCTCCAGCGTAGCCGAGCTAAAGATCGATCCGCTTAGATTATCTTTGATGACAATATTATCTGAATCTGCATCATCCAGACTCCCGTGGGAAATTGAAATAGCAGTTTTTGGGTTTTGACTGGTGGGCATTGCCTGAATATTGCTTCCTATATAGTTATTCAGAATCTGAATATTGTTTGTGTTAAACAGGGAAATGCTAGATCTGACTATGTTGTTTTTGAATAAAACGGATTGTGTAGAGTTAACAGTGATATCGCCGGCATAATAATTATCTACCAAAAAATTACTACCACTTGCATCAAAGCCAATAAAATTATTAAAAAATTGAAACTCAGAAGCTAGGTTCTCGTCCTTAAATTTTGTATTGTTATAATCCCAATAACCATCTACTTGAAGCGCCCTATTCCCAAATCCATCTAAGGCCAAGTTACATAGTTTGGATCCGTGGGATGATGTCTGACTAGATCCAAAAAAGGAATGGAAATGAAAACCATTAATATAACTTCCCTGCCCCGAAATTGTAAATTTAGGAACCTGTTTTTGATCAGGATTGCTACACTCTGAGTCTCCCCCATCAAAAATCATTGGAATCTGAATTTTTGGTAAATTTTTATTGATTGTAATGGTATCTATACCCTGCTGCTGCAAGGCATTAAAATTAACCATGATAAAATCGGCAATAGTTGGATCTTCTTGTTTGATTTGGTGTGCAAACTCGATAGCTGCCCTCAAACTACAAGTCTGATCGAAATCAATTAGATTTGTATCGCAGCTTTTGGCCCCACTGGCTAAGCCTAAATCCTCTGCTTGATTAACATTGATGACAAAATAGCTGGCACGGCCAGTGACCACGCCTGCAAAAATTGCCGCTACTAATAACGTCGTGCTACAGATCAATATTAGCCTGTGCAAAAGTTTCTTGTTCATTTTTTCTAAATTTTAAATTAATTGATTGAATAAGCATGTACAATATGATCAAAGTACTAAAAACAAATAAAGGCACGCTGATAGGATTGATAATAGGTACAAAGGATCTGAAATTAATAACTACAGGACTTGATGCTAATTCTGGATTATTTTTATCCCGCACAATATATATGGCTTTGTGATTTGAGGAGCTCTTAATTGTTTTTAAATATTCTTTTGGCGGTTGAATGAGAGTGGTACTGCCTTGTGCCAACTGTCCTGCCGTTAACTCTGAGTTGTATAAAACCTCTAGATATAGATGACTTGGTAAATTGAACTCCAAACTTGGCACTTCATCAAAAGGACACTGTAGCTTGGACGACTCAAGTGTTTGACCACAAAATTTACCTGGGGGATATTGCAAGATTGGCTCCTGGTAGTTTGTTTCGAGCGTATAAATAGGGGACTGAGACGCGCCTATTTTGGCAAACAGATCGTATTGTTTATGATTCTGAAAGTTAGAATCGATAATAAAATAAAAATTTCCCTTGGTGTCTGTTAATTTAGATGCCAATAACTCTGGATGATCTGATGATCTTTGCACATATAACTCGACCCTAGAGTTTTGATGTTTCGATGAACCTGATATCAAGAAATTCGAAATAGATCTTTGATTAATTTTTCCTGGGTCTAAATCTAGAATCAGGCTATGTGAATCAAGAAACTCTGCATTTTGCTCGTTATACTTATTAAGAGGGGAGCAAACCGGCTTTTTGCAGGGGTTTTCTTGAGTTTTGAGTAGTCGATTATTTGGAGCTTTTAGCTGACTATCCAATTTGACTTTTGAGCCTTCTACAAGGGCTTTAATGTCTTTTTTTATGGGCGTTTCGACTATTAGGCTTGCTTGCAATGATTTTGACAAGGAATTTGTCTCATTTGCAGTTTGAACAGCTGAGTGTCTAGCTGTTTCTTTAATTTTAACATGGTTATCAACCTGTAAAGATTTGGCTATTTGATTGCTATGATTTGTGTCGGAATGATTCCCCGTATTTTTACCGTCTGATAAGTCCGAAATATGTTTTTTTTGATTTTGATTGTGCTCTAATTTAAAAGGCTTGATAATTGTTTGAGCAGCTAGAACCCTTGTGTCCAGAGGCTGTATGGAAAATTCGGACTCTTCGATAATAATATGTGACTTGTCAGATTCGGCCTTTTCTAAAATTTCTAAATTTTGGGGCTCGATATCGGGCATTTCTGAAAAAATAACTCTTTGATTTTGGGCAGCTGGAGTGTAGTCGACGAAATTTTGCATTTCTGGAACAAACTCCTTATCAGCGATTTCTTTGATTAAATCCGTGTAAGCCACATAGTCAACTTGCTGTTTTTGACTTTCTGTAGATGAATTGACTGAGTTACCAGGACTTGATGTTTGCCCCTGATCTGAGTGGTGATAGGCTTGTGAGCTCCCTGCCGTGGATGAGCTGGAACTTTGATTGCTACTGGCCGCGCTAGTGTTATGAGCGGTACTGGCCGCGCTAGCACTATGAGCGGTACTGGCTGTGCTAGTGTTATGAGCGGTACTGGCTGTGCTAGCACCCTGAAATGCAGCAAGATTAGATGCGAATTGCGAGCTTGAGTTGACTTGAACACTTGTATTGTTAGCTGATTGCGAAGCTTGAGAGCTACTGCCCTGTGTATCTTGCAGACTTCCTGCCTGTGGGGAACTACTACTTGAGCTACTAGAAACTGTCTGTTCAGAGCTTGGCTCTGTTTCTGCTTGCTCTTCGGCAGCTTCTTGTGGCTCTGGGTTTGCTTCTGGAGCTGCTGGCGGTTCTGGGTTGGCTTCTGGCTCTACTTGCTCTTCTGGAGATATAAGTAGCTCCTGGATACTAAAACTTTCACCTAGTGCCTGAATTTGAATATAAAAAGGCTCCTGGATAGATTTGAAATTAAAACTATGTTCAGTTTGCGTGTGGGAGGCGGATTGCTGGTCCAAAACTAAGTTATCTGTCCGAGCTGAAATTAATATCACTTCAAAGTCAAATGTGCTAGTTGCGTTTAATGTTAGATCAAAATCTGTCATAGAAAGGAGATCTTGGTATGTAAAATTAAATTTGTCTTGAAAATAAAAATGATTTGAATAAAAACTACCATCAATTTCTTTCAACTCCTGAGCAAACTCTATATCGCTGTTTTCTAAGCTAAATGATAGGGGATTGTACTCACTGCTATTTTGATTTGATGCTAAATTCGGCTCTTGACTATTATCATTTATATTTTCTACTATAGTATTATTGTGCAATCCTTCTTCGGGGTTGTCAATCTGGTCTAAATTGGCTTGTGTAAGGTGAGAATTGAGACTGATTATCGAGAGTAATATTCCAAAAAAGTATATTAGTACAATATTTTTTCCAACCTTGCAAGTTTTCATTTTATTTTATAATTAAAAAGATAAATCTTAATAGATTACCATAAATTTAATTAAAAAAAAAGACCTAAAATTTAGAACTTTATACTATTCAAGAATTAAACCGAGCTGAATTAAGTAATTAAAAACCAAAAAACTGGTTGTAATAACAGAACTAAGAACAATACTACTGCAAAGATAGCCTTGTTGAACCTCTCAACTTCTATTTCATGTTCTTTAAGGGTTATTTCGTGTTTGAGATCAGATGCCCTTTTTTTATAAATCTCCTCTAACTTTCGGATGTGCTGAGAGTATCTTTCGTTGCTTTGATTAAGGAGTTTTTTTTGCTTCTGTAACTCAAAAAGTGGGACCATTTGCTTGAGACTTGTCTCTATTTTAGCTAACTGTATTTTTAGCTCTTCTATAGCGCGCTCTTTCTCATCTAGCTCCTGTTTGGTTTCGTAATATAAATCTTTGTATGAAAGTGAAGACCTTGAACTGGATGGATCTGGCGGAATATACTCCTGATTGTGATTAAAATTCCTGTCTTGCGACACAAAGGCGCTATTTGACCTACTGTTTGTCTTAGGAGTCTCGCGCCACGAGACATACTCATTAAATGTCTCTTCCTGACTTGGAGCTCCAGACATCAAAGCCCTTACATCCTCAGCAGAAAGCCATGTTCTACCTGCATTTTTAACAAAACCAATTTTGCCAGACGAGACATATCTATCCACTGTTCTCAAGGAGCAACTCAGCATTCTAGAGACAGTTTTCCGATCTAGATTATATGTATTTACAGACATAAATTAGCTTATTTTATAGAGACAAGAACGGTCACAGACTAGAGACATTGTCTTATTTGTCTCAAGACTACGTCTCAAGCTGTCGAGACATGATTCTTGCGACATTATTTTAACACACAAAAAACATAGTCTACAAGCACTTTTTAAAATATAATATAGTCTCGAGCCATGTCATGACAAAAACAGACCAATAAAGACAGTACTAAAACTTGGCTTTAAACCAATATTAACCTATGATAAGCTCAAGTAATTTACACTAATGAAACTAAATATCGAGACAACCGATGATCTAAATATAGATTTTAAACCACTCAAAAAGACTATTAAAAAGCACTTTATTGAAATAGAAAAGACAAGACAGACACAGAGACATGACCTGGAAATAGACGTGCACTTCGCTGACAAACCCACTATGATCCAACTCAATAACGATTATAGGAACAAAGAATACCTTACAGATGTTCTTTCATTTAGCTACCTAGATGGGATTAGAGAAGAAGAGACACTGTCTGGCGAGATATTTATTAGCCTTGAGAAGGCCCAACAACAAGCCAAGGAAAAGGGTAACGACATAGAGACAGAGCTTTATTATTTAATTGGCCACGGCTATTTACACATTATAGGCTACTTACATAATACTGACGAGCAAGAACTCAAAATGAATGAACAAGAAGACTGGATTTTAAAAAACTCTATAGGTAAACTTGTGAACAGATAATCGGGATGTAGTTCAGTTGGTCAGAATGCACGGCTGGGGGTCGTGTGGTCGCTGGTTCGAATCCAGTCATCCCGACCACTTACTGTCTGAGAAGCTATAGGACTGTGATTTGAAATTCTCTTGCAATATTGTGTGAAATATATAGAATCAGGATACGAGTCGGGGTTTAGCGCAGTTGGCTAGCGCGTTCGGTTTGGGACCGAGAGGTCACAGGTTCGAGTCCTGTAACCCCGACCACCCTATAGCTTAGAGGCTATTTTTGTTGTTGAATCTTTAATCTCTAGGCCGTATAATTGGCCAAGTTAAATATGTATATGAAAATACTTGAAGATGTTTCGCTGGCCCATTTGTGCACCTTTGGAATTGGTGGTAAGGCCAAATACCTGGTGAATATCAAGACAAAAGAGCAGCTCGTGTCTGCCTTGGAATTTGCCAGGGAAAAACACCTGGCTGTATTTGTGCTTGGAGGCGGCAGTAACATTGTTTTACCAGATGAGGGTATTAATGGTGTTGTTCTCAGAATGATGAACAGTAATATTTCGGCTACAAACAAAGAGATAGAAATTGAATCTGGGGCAAACTGGACTAAAATAATGAGTTACTGTAAGCAGAATGATATTTTTGGAATGGAAACCTTTTCTGGATTGCCTGGCACCATGGGAGGCGCTATTTTTGGAAATGCAGGGTGCCATGGGGTAGAAACTAAAGATTTGCTTCTTAGAATCGAAATTTTGGATACTAAATCTGGTGACTTCAGGTGGATAGAGGCTGACTCGGTTGAATTCAGATATAGGTGGAGTCAATTTAAAACCAAACCTGACTGGATTATATGGTCTTGTACAATGCAAATTAGCAAAGATCCCACGGATGCAACTGCGGACCCTAGAAAACTATATGAATTCCGACAGGAGAGACAGCCCCAAGGGCTAACGACAGGCTCTTTCTTTAAAAATCCCGAGGGAAATGCGGCTGGACAACTGATTGACCAGTGTGGCCTGAAGGGCTTGAGAAAGGGAAATGTGGAAGTATCCACTAAACATGCTAATTTTTTCATGAATTTGGGAGGGGCGACAGCAAGAGACGTGGATGAGTTGGCAGATGCTGTCCAGAAAACTGTAAAAGAGAAAACAGGTGTTTGTCTAGAGAAAGAAGTGCTAAAAATTAGCTCCAAGGGTAGGCTTGTATAGGCTGATTGAAGCCCAAATCCAAGTCTAAAGCCCCTAAATTACCGCTTGTATGTTGGGATAAAATTCATACTATAATTTGGGCAGGTTACAGGGGCATCCGAATGCAAGTTCTTGCTTTTGGGTAGGGCATAACTGTGATTTGAAAAAACATTTTTTAAATACTCATAAATATTTACAGGTGCTTTTTAATTTTGTCAAACGATGTATTTGGCTTACACAAGGTCTTCTGGGGCGTATAACCAGCAGTGTTTATGGAAAATCAAAGAAAAAGTTGTGTAGATACCTGCAATATTATAGAATT
>CAYYFV010000030.1:0-9767 GCA_964471455.1 uncultured Candidatus Peribacteria bacterium
GCAAAAGTTATTCGAATCTCTTTCAAGCCTCACGAATTATATAGGCTTTGAGTTAGATAATCTATTATTACAGCCTGTATCTCAGGCTCAAGTTTCACGGGATAAACAAAAGCAATTAATCATAGAAATTAGTCACTCCAAAACCTCAGTCACGCTTGCAACAAACGGGCGTCTGCTCAAAAATGCTGTCTTGGAGTTTAGTACGCAGTCAATTATTCAGCAGTTTCAGTCAAGATTTACTCTAACAGCCGATCAGGCCAAGCAGGCTTTAATTGCTTACTGCCAAGATAATTTCCTCAAAGAATATCGAGATATGCGAAAAATAGTACTCATCGGGGCTAATCAGTTGTTAGATCAAATTAGTCAAACTTTATCTCAATTTAAATTATATGAACTCAGAAATATTGACATTAAGTTGATGGGCGGAGGGGCATACATTCCAGAAATCACAGAGGTTCTCGAGCAAAAGTTCAAAAAACACAATCAAATTTTTGACCTCAAGATCACAGATTTACAGTTTGTCTGCGACCCCACATCTCAGCTTCTAGATCCAGGTCTCATAGCGACAGCTACCTCGGCCAACAAGTATTTAAGTGATAAAAACAAAGATTCAAACTCACTTGCCAAAGCGAATATAAATAAAATTCTGAGATTAACAACGGTGGAATGAAATTCAAAAAAAATAAAAAGAAAATCAAAATTCTTGATAAACATATCATCAAAATACCTACAGATTTTCAGTTACCTGATATTATCAAGTCTGTAGAAGCTTTTCGAGCCTCAAATCCAAACCCGCATGCCTCACCCAAAATTTATTTGTTTTTAGAAGGACAGCATAGCAATATATATTCTAATACGCATTATCAAATTCTTTTTAGGCAGCTCAGAGATCTCAATCAGGATTTCGGGGTTATTTTACCTGCAGGACTTGATTTCCCAGAGACCATCAGTCAGAAAGAACTCATAGTAGCCACCGATCAGCAATATGCGCAGGAGGCAGCAAGCCCAGACGCCCAGTCCATAGAATTCCAAAAAGGCTCAAATCAACCTGTCAACTCGCTTAATTCCAACCTCAAAACAGATCTAGAGAAAGAACTCGATATGTATAAAAGTTCTATCGATAATCTCAAAAAACATGTCACGCCTTTGGCCAAGCCGGTCAGGGGAGGGTTTCAAAGGGTTTTCTTGTCTATGCTGCTCTTTGGGCTGATTAGTTTTTTCACGATTGCTGCATTTGCCTTCCCATCCTCGACAGTCACCATAGTTCCCAAAATTAGCTCCATAGAACAAGTACTCAATATTCATTTATATACTGCGCAGCCAGAGGGCTTACAGGAGTCATCTTCCTCTAATATTCTCAAAGTATATCCAGTTAAGATTCCTTCAGTTTTAACCAATGTTAAGTTTGTATCGACTGGGACCAACAACATCGGGGCCAACGCCAGTGGACTTATAGAGGTTACAAACATTGCACCCAAATCCTGGAATCTGGTACCTTTTACTCGTTTTCAAACAGAGGATGGTCTGATATTTCGGTCAACAGATTTTATTAGTATTCCCGCGGGAACCAGCCAAAAGCCAGCTGTAGTACAAGTCGAAGTCACCGCAGACGCTTATGATCTGGCGGGGGTCGGTATAGGGGAGCGGGGCAATCTCTCCAAGGATACAGAGCTGAGCCTACCTGGGCTCAAACTCGGATCTCAGAAACTTATTGCAGCCAAGACTTTAGAGTCATTCACGGGGGGTACTACACAGTTAGAAAAATTCGTCAAAGATACCGATCTTATTGCAGCCTCGGAGTTTGCCCAAAAGGAACTCAAGGTTAAATTACCCAGTCTTCTAGCCAATAGTATTCAAGATTTAAATATCAAGGATCAAACAGACTTGAGGCTCCTAGACAGCTCCCAAACAATGCATGTTACAAATATCAAGTTATCTATGGACGACAATCTCGTCGGCAAAAAGCTCAATTCGTTTCAGGTCCAAGTCTCCGCGACCTTAGAGGGCTTTGCCTATAGTCAAGCAGAGCTCGAAACCATCTTACGAAACAAGCTCATCTCCAACCTAGATCCGCATAACAACCTCAAATCCGTAGATTTCAAGAACCTTTCTTATAAAATATTCAAACACAATATAGATACAGCTACCTATGATGCCACGTTCGTAATTGCAGGTCTCCAACAGGCCCAGTTGACTGGATCCACCATGAACGTACAAAAAATTTACTCAGACATTAAAGATAGTATCTTATCGCAGGATTTAGATGTAGCCATGCAAACTCTTAAAGCTAATAGCTTGATAGAAAGAGCTCATATAAAGAGTTTTCCATTTTGGAAATCTAGTGTATCCTCTAACAAAAATAATATAAAGCTGGTGGTCAATGAAAGTATACCAAACTAAAATTCAGGGACTCAAAACAAGATATGTCCTCGCAGGTAATACCAATTCAGATAAGGTGGTCTTAATTTTACATGGTTGGGGATCCAGCCTAGATAGCTGGGAGCCATTTCTAGAGCTAGTCTCAAATAATTTTGCCTGCTTTATATTTTTCGAATTTCCTGGTTTTGGATGCACCCAAGAGCCAGCAGAGGCCTGGCATCTAGAGGATTTTGTGGGCTTCACAGAGAGCTTTCTGGACTTTATCCAGGATAAGCATGCTAAGAATCCGCAGTATTTGTTATGTCATTCTTTTGGTGGGCGCGTGGCCAGTCATTTGTTGTCAAAGTATACGCACTTTCGTTCGGCGGTCTTTTTGGCTCCAGCAATTATCAAACCGCAATTAACATACCTGCAAAAACTCTCCAAAAAAATTGGTCCCCAAATACAGTTTTTACATAAAATATCAATTTTCTCATGGCTGATTGGGCAATACAGACGTCTGATCGGAGCCTATGACTACAATAAATTAGCCGGCAGTATGAAACAAACTTTCGAAAACATTGTATCATCAAACGTAGAACCACTTTTGCCAAGTATAAATGCCCCAATTTTACTGGTTTGGGGTACCAAAGATGTTCTGACACCTGTTAAAATGTCTAGGAGGGCCCATCGGTTACTTCCAAATTCAATTCTCAAAATAATCCCGGGTATGACACATGGGATCCACAAGCACATTCCCGAGGAGGTTTCCAAGCTGGCCCAAAAAACTTTTAATTAAAAGCAATGGAGAATTTTTTTCAATACTTTTATCTGACATACTTATTTGTTGGAGGTCTCAAAGCTTTGAGGTTCACAGCTCTTTTTCAAAAAAACTGGTACCGCTGGGATAAGATAAAGGATTTCCTTTGGTATCAAAAAGCTATTTTCCAAGTGACATCCATTCCCAACCTCATATCAACTACGGCCTTGCTATACGCAGTTTTTTACCAGATGGAATATATTCATTATGCCATCTGGTTTGCCACTCTGACAGAGTTATTTACTTTTTTTACACGTAAGTCTCGTCTACCCAAAATAACTATTAAGTCATTGCTCCTCATGCTTATAGCTCTGGCGTACTTTGTCTTAACACCACTACTGCTTGTCACTACACAAGTCTTTGCATGGACTCTGGTTCTGTTCCCAATCTTCATGTTGGCATTTTATTACGTTTTAATCTTTCCAATTAATTGCGTTCTACTAGAAGTTATATATGGCTTGGCCCACATCAAACTAGCGCACACTCCAAATCTAACTGTGGTTGGCATTACGGGAAGCTATGGCAAGTCGTCTACCAAAGATTTTATTGATTACTTACTCAAAGATGAGTTTCGGACTCTCAAGACGCCAACAAATATTAATACCGAAATAGGTATTGCCAAGCTTATTCTCACGAAGCTTAAGAAACATCACCAGGTCTTAATTCTTGAGATGGGAGCGCTTTCTAGAGGGGAAATTCGCAAGGTCTGCAAAATGGCTCCACCGCACATATCTGTACTGACAGCAGTTGACTCACAGCACTTGTCCTTGTTTGGATCCTTAGAGAATTTGGCCAAAGCCAAAAGTGAAATATTGTTATACATGCGCCCAGACGCCAAAGCTTTCGTCAATCTAGATTCGCCGGCAAGCAAGAGTTCTCTCAAGCATGTCTATTCCAAATCTCCACTAGATATGCGTATTCAGACTTATGGCACCGATCAAAAGGCGAATCATCAGATATCTGACATTCAAATGAAAAAAAACAAGTTACAGTTTCGATTAGATAAGAAGTCTTACAAATCTCAAGTCTATGGAGTCCAGTTTGCACACAATCTCACAGCCGGAATTTTGGTCGCACAAACGTTAGGTCTCAAGCACGACACCATCAAACAAAAAGTCAGCAGTCTCGACAATCAGCTTATATCAACCCAGCTTGTAGAGCATCCAAAGGGTTTTTACATCCTAAATGATTCCTACAATTCCAATCCAAGCGGATTTCTAATTGCCCTCGAGAACCTCAATCAAACAGACAATACCAAGACAAAGTATCTCCTTAGCTCTGGCATGTTTGAATTAGGCACAAAATCCAGCTATTATCATCGTAAAGTTTTTAAGCAAGCTGCCAAGTGTTGTCATGTCCTAATTCTTACCAAACCACATCTACAAAAATACTTGCCAAGAAACTTCAAGAGATTCAAAATAGCCCAAACTCCCAAGGAAATAATTTCCTACCTCGATCTTAATCTCAAAAAAGGAGACATACTTCTAATCGAAGGTCGCACATTTCAACTAGTTAAACAACACCTACTCAAATGAAAACCTTTGCACAATTCACCCCAAACCTAAGATTCACACAAGCTATTACAAGTTTTTTTTCACATTTCCAAACTACCTCCCAGGCCCGAGGCAATCTGCGGCAGGCACATACCACATTAGCACGCAAGCTCAATATTAAACCAAGCCAAGTTCTGCTCACACATGGCGGGCGGGCTGCTCTATATGCCTGTCTCAAGAACATGCAAAAAAACAACAAGGCAGCCAATCAGGTTGTACTACCAGCATATACATGCCGGGTCTTAATCAATCCAATTCTCAAAGCAGAGCTGCAGCCGGTCTTCACAGATCTCAATGCAAGCAATTTACGAAGCGATCTCTACGATCTAGACACCAAGCTCAGCCCAAAGACTTTGGCGGTTATGGTCCAAAACACATTTGGAGCCTACGATGATTGGGAGTCCATTGCCAAGTTGATCAAATCCAAGGCCCCAAAAGCCAAGTTAGTCTGCGATAATGCCCATTTTTTACCGAATACAGCTGAGCTTCAGGAGCAAGCGAAATATTTTGATTATGCCATTTTTTCATTTGGCACAAACAAGATTTTGTCGGCAAGTGGGCTGGGGGCTCTCGTTAGTTTGCAAAGGCCACTTTCGACCAACACACAGGCTACATTGGCGCAGCTTCCAAAGTCCCAGGCACACAAACTGCTTCTCAAAAACTGGGTATTCTCAATGAGTATGAAACTCTATGATACTCTCAAACTAGGCAAGACAGTTATGTTCCTAGCAAACAAGCTTAATCTCATCCCAAAGGTCGTCTCCAATGCCGAAAAAAAACTCCACTTTACTGATGTGGACTTCTATCAAGCTCATCCGTTGCTGGGGCTGTCCTTGTCGCATGCCCTCAAATTTTACCAGTCAGAAATTACACATAGAGTCCTGATAAAGTCTATTTATCAATGCAATCTCAAAAAATCACTGCAATATGATAAATGGTTTCGAAAAGCGCCTATTTTCTTTCCGATTCAAGTCAAAAGTCCCAAAAAACTTCATAAAATTCTCCTCAAACATGGTTATCAAACCAATCTCGACTGGAGTCGTCACTTGCTAGTACCTTTCTCCAAGGCTCGTCCTTTAAATTTTCAAGAAGATTTATACCCCCAAGCTAAACAAGTTTCCAAACACACTTTGTGCTTACCCCTCAATCAAACTGTCTCACCCCATGGTGCAGTCGCTATTGTCGAGTTAATCAATAAGTATGCCAAATAAAACTCAGGTAAAAATAATCAAGGACTTCAAAGTCTTTAGAAGGTTTCTCATTCAGCAAGATCATCAAATTTATGTTCAAACTCCAGAGTACGGTGAGTTCCATAAGGCCCTAGGCCATAATTACTTTTTACTTGGACTCTACAAGAACTCCAAGTTGGTAGGGGCGTCTCTTATCTTAGATATCAAGGCTCGCAGAGGAAGTTTCTATTTTCTGCCATACGGACCCATTTTGGATCACAATCACAAATCTTACTTAAGGACCTTCATCAAAGGTCTCAAAGGCTATGCCAAACGCAACAAGGTTGATTTTATACGTGTGTCACCCTTTCAGAAAAACACAGCTCAAAATCTCGAAAAGTATGCCGACATTGGCTTTATAAAAAGTCCAATGCATATGCTAGCGGAGACCACCTGGATGCTAGATTTATCTTCATCTACAGAACAGCTACTCAAGCATATGAAGCAGAACCATCGCAACCTTATTCGAAGACAAGACAAGTTGGGTATCCAAATTAAGCGTAGTGACAATATCAAAGATATCAAACTTGTACATGAATTACTTGTCAAAACATCTCACCGCCATGATTTTGTTCCATTTTCACTCTCATATTTAGAAAAAGAGTTTCGGGCCTTCAAAAAACACAAGTCACCAGCCATCTATTTAGGCTATTACAATCAGGAGTTAGTTGCCGCGGCTATCACTTACTCTTATGGTAATATGACAGCCTACAAACACGGAGCTTCCAATATGAAATATAAGAAGATTCCAGTATCATACTGTATTCAATGGCAAGCTATTCAAGACGCCAAAGCCAGGGGCTCCAAGTACTATAATTTTTGGGGGATTGCCCCAGAGGGCGCCTCCAAGAAGCATCCATTTTATGGCATCACTCATTTCAAAAAGGGCTTTTCTGGTTCCCAGTTAGATCTCATACCCGCTCAAGATTTGAAAATTTCTTGGAAATACTATATAAATTGGACTATCGAAACTTTTCGTAAAATCAAGAGGGGATTTAACTAGTCAATTATGATAGAAATCAAAATACATCAGCTGCTCAATGCCGGCTACGACCTATCAGAAGTTTATACAGTCGAAGTACCAGAGTATATGGATACTGAATTCAAGCTGCTAGCAAATCAAAAAGTCCAAATCGAAATTCATAAGATTCAGGGGGGACTCTCTCTCAATATGGCTTCTCAAGAGGTCAAAGGTCAGGTCACATGTGCTAGAACTCTGGAAGATTTTGTTTACACTCACAAAACCCATGCTTTCGAAATGCAAGCCTATAAGCAGTTACCAGAGGGGCTGGATCCACAAGATGTGCTTCAGATCAACACCAAAAATATGACTCTCGACATTGACCCTTTTATTCGTGAAGCGATATTTATATCACTTCCATATAGCTTTGTAAGTCAGAAAAAAGATAGCTCCAAATCCTCAAATTCAAGTCCGAGTGATTCGCAAAGTTTCAAGCCTTTTGCTAATTTAAAAGATTTACTATAAAAAAACTTGCAAAAACCGAATCTCTCTATTATATTATCCGTACTTTGTATTAAAAATTTCCTATGGCAGTTCCTAAGAAAAAGACATCCAAGAGTAGAACTAGAACAAGACACTCTGCTTACGTTCAAAAACAAGTTAACAAAATTACTAACAAAGTTAACCTAGTTACATGTTCTAACTGCGGAGTCAACAAGCTCAATCACCGAGTTTGTCAGGCGTGTGGCTTCTATGCTGGTAAACAAATTATTGATAACAGCAAAAAAATCGACAAAATCACAACGATAAAGGCATAGTTAATGAGTAAGAATAGACATTTAGCTCGTCAACTAGTTGTCAAAGCTCTCTTTGTTCATCTATCCCAAGTAGATCAACAAGAGGGTTTTTCTGCAATAGATTATGTGGTCGAGAACTTCGGACAAAAGCTCCCAGACGAGACATTCGCCAGGAATTTATTTGAGATTTCTCTCAAAAACTTAGATAATTCTTATGAACTGATCCAAGAGTTTGCTCCCGAGTGGCCACTCGAAAAAATAGCTACTCTCGACAAGGTAATTCTGGTCTTGGGTATGACAGAAATTCTTTTACCAATGCCAGATGTCCCACCAGTGGTTGCCATTAATGAGGCTGTCGAGCTTGCCAAGGAATTCTCCGGTCAAAGCTCTGCCAAATTTATCAATGGCGTACTCTCCAACCTCGCCAAGATAAAGTTGGGTCAAGATAATTTAAAAGCTAATTCATAAATATGGATTTCTCTCCACTACTCAAAAGTTTGAATATCACAATTACAGACGCTGATTTACTGACCAGAGCTTTCACCCATCGCTCTCGGCTCAATGAGCACGATGCTGCTGAGCGATCAAATGAGCGCCTAGAGTTTTTAGGTGACGCAGTGTTGGAATTGGTAGCCACAGAATATCTCTTCGCCAATTTCGAAGATTTTGACGAAGGCCAACTCACTTCACTACGATCTGCATTGGTCCGTGGCAAGAATCTCGCCAAGGTTGCCCGCAGCATTGGTCTCAACAAGTATATGTTGCTTTCAAAGGGGGAGGAGAGCTCTGGGGGGCGTGACAAAGATTATATATTAGCCAATATGACAGAGGCCTTTATTGGGGCCATTTATGTCGATCAGGGTTTCGCAGCAGCAGCGCAATTTATAGACAGATATATTCTCGCTACTCTATCCGAGATTATCTCTCAGAAGCTTCACATAGATCCCAAAACATATATTCAAGAGCTCGCTCAAGATATGTTCGGCCTGACACCTATATACCAGGTAATAGGGGAGAGTGGTCCAGATCATAACAAAAAATTCACAATGGCCTGCTACATAGGTAATCGTAAATTATCTGAGGGCACAGACTCCTCCAAGCAAAAAGCCGAGCAGCAAGCTGCCCGCCTCGCAATCGATGTCATCCAATCAGAAGTCAACTTGATAGAAGATCTTCAAGCAGAATAAGACATAACTTTTTTGGCCTCAGTCCGAGAGCCTACAGGTCAAAAATAATCATCAAGCTCACAGCAATCAAAGCTCCATCCAAAAGGTTCGAAACGATAAACCATTTTTTGCTAATTTTCTTTTCAGTACCCAAAAACCTCACTGTAATCGTCTCTGGTGATTTTATACTCATATAAAAATAGGACCAGAGCGTTATGATACAGTATACAAGCGCAATAATTTTCAAGCTATTCATTCAGCTGAGTTAAAACAATTGCATTATACCCTAGTCCCGATACAAATGTCACTCCACACTAGGCCCCGACTAGTCTTGACCCATAAAGGTGGCAATCTGGAGTGTTTATAACCGTCAATGGTGGAGGAGTTTTTGCGAATCTAGCTTTCTGTCTAGCTTGTATTCTACGTCTCAATGAAGCTGCATTTCTACTCTGAATCTCTAGCAGTTTTTGGTTAATATTACCTTGATATGTAGCGTAAATAGGAATTTCCGTAGGCCTATTCGTTGATTCCAGTCTAGCGGATGTGACTGTTGATATTTGCTCGTGAGTCTTATGTTGCACATCATTGACGGGCCCTGTATTTCTGCGAAATACATCTGTGTTCCCTACAAATCTAGATATTCGTTCGACTAATTTCATAAGCCATATATTTATTTATACCTCATATTATACCTGGTTAAATAAAAATGTCAAGTAAAGTTAACATTGCAAATCCCCAAAGCCAACTATCAGGATCGATACAATAAATAAAATCTTGCATACCAAGCAAAAACTAATTAATATAAACCCACAACTTCTGATACCATACGGACCCTTAGCTCAGTTGGTTAGAGCAGTCGACTCATAATCGATTGGTCGCTGGT
>CAYYFV010000031.1:0-9495 GCA_964471455.1 uncultured Candidatus Peribacteria bacterium
GGGTGCTTGATTGGTACATGAGTGGGGAGTGTGAGTTTGTGGGTGCTTGATTGGTGTGTGGTTAGTTGGCAGATTGAAAGAATAGCCGATGTAAGCTACGTGGTCTGTATAAGGGCCTGATTTTGTAATTTGATAAAATGTTTTGGGGTATATGTTAGAAGCTTGACATTTGGGGTGTGTAGTTTATTGTATTTTGGATTTGGATTTTAACAAAAGATTCTTTGGGTTTATTGTATGTTACTAAGAGGTCGGTAAATAACTTTGTTAACTGTGTTGAACTGACTGGGGATGTTTTGAGATGTGATTTTTTTGGGAAGTATTCTATGCAGATTGATAGCTTGATTCCGGGTTTATGTCCTGAGATCCCGAAGGAGGAGGTTTATTATAAATTTAAGAGAGATTTGGATGGTCGGTAGATTGCAAGATGTATCATGGTTGCCTTTTAATAATTTTATGCATTATTTGCGTCATGCTCAGGTGGATTTGAGATCAGTTTTTGGGAGTGAGTATATGGCCTTGACGGAGAAGATTGGAGGGAACTGTATTTATAAAGCTGGTCTGGCTGAGGCTATGTTGAAGCCTATTGCAGACTCGGTTCATTCTGTAGTGGATGACAGGGGTACTCATCATGCAGTAGTGTATTGTGTGGATCAGGATTTGTATTTTTTTGATCCTTGTTTATTTATGACTGGCGGTTTGAAAGTAGAGCTGGATTTTGCTTGTGGGGAGACCTTGTTGACTGCTTATTCTGATGAAATGAACTATGTGGCACTTGAGTATATGGAAGGCTCTGTTTTTACTTCTGTATGGGGTTTGAATATCGGTTCGGTATCTAGGTCTTGGTATGCTTCTTATGATTTAAATGTTTTGAATCAGATTCCTGTTTGTGATTGGATAGTGGAGCCTTTTAAACCTTTGCCAAATGCCCTTATTTTTCGTTATTTTAATTGTGTTTCTCAGCGTTTGGAGCAGTTGTCTCTTTTTTTATCTTCACGTCAGGTGTTTGTTTCGGAATTTTGGTCCCAGACATATATTTCTTTAAATGATATTGGTGCGGGATTTGCAGATGATTTCTTTGTTTCTGTATCAGTTAGTTTGTCTGAGATGGTGGATTGTATGTTTTTGGCTTTAGATTTTACACGTGAATTTGAACGGTGGTAGGTGCTTGATCTGGGGGCTTGTTTGTAGGTTTGTGAGGTGTGAGTATATACTGGCTGTATAAACAGTCTGTGAGTTATGTTAGAAAAAATTAATATTTTTGCTTGGGATTGGGCTATGTGTGGGGTGTGTGATAGAGCTTGGTTTGACGGATCTGTGTTTGGAAAAATTTGATATATGAATTATAATGGGTGTAAACGTAAATTTGACGTTGTTGAGTATATAAATAAAGTAAATCACTTATGACCGTATTAGATATTGTAAAGGGTAAGGACAATCCTATTTTGAGAACTGTGTGTGATCCCGTGGAATCTTTTGATAAGGAGTTGAAAAAGATTGTGCGTGATATGAAAGACACTTTGAAAAAAGCTAAGGGACTTGGAATTGCTGCCCCTCAGGTTGGTTTGGATAGACGTGTTTTTATTTTTATTACGGATTATGGTACTAGTAATCAGGCTGTGCGTGAGGCTATTAATCCTGAGGTTATTTTTGCTGCTGATCAGCAGGTTTTGGGAGAGGAGGGCTGTTTGAGTTTGCCGGGTGAGTTTGGAAATGTATATCGCCCTACAGAAGTAATTGTATCTTTTTTTGATGTACACGGAGAAAAACATCAAATGCGTTTATTGGATTTGGATGCGAGAGTTTTTCTGCATGAATTAGATCATATTAATGGAGTCTTGTTTTTGGATCGTTTGGAGGACTCTTTAATTCTTTAGGCTTTTTAGAAATTTTCGTATTTTTAATAGTCCAAATAGAATTGGTTTGTGGATAACAATTGGATTTTGTTGATAGTGAATTATTTGACCTCCAAATTTACGTTTGAATTCGGAAACTTTATCTAGTGGATGTGGAGAGTAGGGGCTGATACCAAGAAAGTCATATATTTTGAGTTTTCTTTGTTTGGCCTCTTTTATGGCTTGGTGTTGAATGAGATATGGAGCCATGAGTTGCCGATGTTTGTGATCGGAGGCTCCGTACAGGTAATATGCGGTGTCTTTGTGGTCGATGACAATGGCAGCTGCAATTAGTTTTTTGTCTAGGTATACTGCATATTTATGTAGTTTGTGGCTTGGGATGTGTTTAAAGAGTTGAGTGTAGTAGTTTTTGGAGTTGATTGAAAAGTTGTCTCTGGCTGAGGTGTTTTGCAGGAGTTGATAGAATTGTACCGCGCTGAGATCTTTGGAGACTGTGAGGCCCTTTTTTTGCGCTAGTTTGGCATTGTAGCGTCCTTTTGGATGCATTTGCTGGTGAATTTCTTCGAGAGGCCGAGAGAGTGAAATTTGACGCGTGGTACGGGGTATAAACTCTTTAAAGCTTTTGTGCTTAAATGTTTTAATCGGATTTAATGTTTCTATGACTGTGTAGATGGAATGGTGTCTGCGGGAGAGTTTTTTAACGAAGTGAGAAGATTTTTTATTAAGTGGCTGGCAGGCATAAATAATTGTAAAGTGTTTGAACAAAGGATAGATTAAGAAAGTCCCAAATTTATTGTTGTATGAATGGGTAATTTTGTTTGATTGTTTGAGAACTTTTTGGAGATTGATATCAGTAAAAAAGTTTTGATGCATAGCTGTTGTTTTTTCTAACTATAAAAGAAAAAACCTCTAGTGGCTAGAGGTTATTTGTTTCGGTTTTTGAGGTTTAGTCTGACAAAGGCAGGAATATCTAATTCGTTTTCTGTTTCTTGGACTCCCTGAGGGGCGCTTTGTGGGAAACTGATTAGTTTCTCCTGGCTGTCAGCCGGGGCTGTGTCTGTATTTTTATGTTGAATTTTTTCTTGGTGGGCAATTCTTTCGGCTATTTTGCGTTTTTTGGCAATTTCATCAAAACCTGTTGCAACTACCGTGATTTTGATCTCGCCTGTGTAATTTTCGTTAATGACAGATCCAAAGATAATTGTTGCATCTGGATCTGCTGCTTCTGTAATAATTCTGGCAGCTTCGTCGACCTCAAACATTGATAGGTCTGAGCCCCCTGTAATATTAAAGAGAATACCTTTGGCTCCTTCTATATCCATTTCTAATAATGGAGATTGGACTGCTGCTTTGGCAGCTTCTACTGCTCTGTCTTCACCTGAGCCGTATCCAATACCCATGAGTGCAGAGCCAGCATCTTCCATGACGGTTTTGACATCGGCAAAGTCAACGTTGATCATCCCATGGACTGTAATTAGATCTGAAATACCTTGAACACCCTGTCTTAGAACATCATCTACCACTGTAAAAGCTTCTGTGATTGGAGTTTTTTTATCAATGATTGATAGAATTCTGTCGTTTGGGATGGTGATAAGTGTGTCTACTTTTTCTTTGAGGGCTAAGAGGCCATCTTCGGCTTGATTCTTACGTCTGGGACCTTCGAATGTGAAAGGTTTGGTGACAACACCAACTGTAAGAATACCCATTTCTTTGGCTATATCGGCAACTACTGGTGCAGCACCCGTACCAGTGCCACCACCAAGTCCACATGTAATAAAAACCATATCGACTCCTTCGAGTTGAGTTTTGATGTCTTCTGAACTTTCTTCGGCAGATTGTTTGCCACGAGATGGGTCTGATCCGGCACCGAGACCTCGTGTGGTTGATTTACCAATATTTATTTTATTGTCTGCATCTGAGTAATGTAATGCTTGTGCATCCGTATTGACTGCGACAAAATCTACACCTTGGAGGTTTGACTTGATCATTCGATTAACCGCATTGGATCCGCCACCGCCTACTCCAAAGACTTTGATACTTGCTACTGGACTCATTTCTGGGACAATTTCAACATTTTTGGCATTAGCTTTTCCACCTGAAAATAACTTCTTTAGAGTTTCTTCCGGATTTGTTGGGGATGTCTTTTTATTAGTCATTTTCTTTCAGGTAGTTAAGTTATGGCATTAGATTTTTGATCCAGGATTTAAATGTATCAGTTACCCTGGAAAAGTCAATCTTTGATAAGTCAAAATTCATATTGACTCCAGAACTTTGATATCTGCTTGCCCAAATGAGAAGTCCTAGAGCTGTAGAGTATGAAGTGTCATCAACTTTTTCGGTTAGTCCTTCGAAGCCTGTGGGGATACCTATTTGGACTGGTAACTTGAGTTTTTCGCGAGCCATATCGACTAGTCCAGGTGATTTGCAGGCGCCTCCCGTGAGGACGACTCCAGCAGGCAACATGCCGTCTCGACCTATATCTTCGAGAACTTTTGAGACCATGTTGAAAATTTCAATATATCGTGCCTCCATGATTTGGCAAAGTGTTTTGCGATTAACTTGTTGTAGATCAATTTTACTTATTAGAGACAAGTCTAGTTGTTCTTTTGAATCAATGGTTTCTGGTTTGGTTGTTCCGAATTCAATTTTAATTTTTTCGGCTGTATCGATGCTTGTTTTGAGTCCTATGGCTATGTCGTTTGTGACATTTTCTCCTCCGACGGGAATAACTTGCGAGTGTAGAATTGTGCCCTCTTCGTAAACTGAAATATTGGTTGATCCACAGCCGATATCTACTACTATGACACCTAGTTCTTTTTGTCTTTTGCTGAGAATTGCTTCTGAGGAGGCGAGTGCATTTGGAATAATATCAATGATGTCGACGCCACTGTGCATGACACATTTTTCGAGGTTTTTGACTGCTGGAGTGAGACCGGTGACGATGTGGGCATCGACTTCTAATCTAATTCCAGTCATGCCTACTGGGTATTTGATTCCTGTTTGTTCGTCTACTGAAAATGTTTTGGGGATGATTCTTAGGATGCGACGATTGTTTGGGATGGCCATAGCTTGAGCGGCCTCGAGAGATCTGTCTATGTCTTGGTCCATAATTTCTCCACTTGGGTGGGAAATTGCGATGACACCTTTGCTATTTACTGATTCGAGATGATGTCCTCCCATACCTAAAAAAACTTGGCTAATCGGTTCTCCGGCCATTCTTTCTGCGTCTTCTAGGGCCGATGAAATGCTTCTGACAGCTTCTTCGATATCGACTATCATACTTTTGCGAATGCCTTCAGAAGGTGAAAAGCCCATTCCGAGAATTTGAATTTGAGAACCTTGTTCGTCTAGTGTTCCTACTATTGTTCTAATTTTGTGGCTACCTATATCGAGGCTGGCGATGATTCTACCTTTGGACATATAAAACGAATTTTTAAAGTAATCTCAAATTACTATACCTAGCGCCTTAACGCAATTCATTCTTGATTAATCGTTGATGTTTTGAGTGAGTTTTTGGCAGTTGTTTACTTGGGCTTTTATCTTCTGTATAACCAAAAATAGAGCCAGTTTACGGATTTTTTCTTCTGCAATTTTTTATTTGTCAGATTCGATTTTTTGTGGATAGTTAATTTGTCTAAAATAAACTTTGTTGGTTTTCGCTTATGATTTTTTGGTCAAGGAGTTTCTTGAGTTTTAGGATTTTGCCTGGTAGGTGTTTGAGTTCTAGTTCTTGAGTGAGGTTTATGAGTTTTTCGTAGTTGATTGCTGCGCAGTCATACTGTGTGTAATCAACTTTTGGCACGTTGTGATCTAGTGTTGCGAGTTTTTTTGATAATTCTGCTAGGTGTTGGTTCTCTTGAATTTTTTTTGAGAGGGCTCCTTTGATATTGTGAGTGTTGGATAGGATATTTTCTAAGTTTTGATATTCTTTTATGAGTTTTGTGGCTGTTTTGTGGCCGACTCCTGGGATTCCAGGGAGATTGTCTGAGCTGTCACCGGCTAGTCCCTTATAGTCTGTAATTTGACTAGGTGTGATTTCGTACTTCTCTACAAAAGCTGTGTGATCGATGACTTGGTTTTTGTTGGCACCTCGTCCTGGTTTGATTACAAAGGTGTGATCATTAATCAATTGCATTAAGTCAAAGTCTGATGAGTAGATATAGGTTTGGCAGTTGTGGCATTTTGTGGCTAGGGTGGCGATGATATCATCAGCTTCGTAGCCGGGAGAGTCTATGTAGTTGAGATGAGCTGATCTGAGGATGTTTTGGACTAGTTCGATTTGTAGATATAGTTCGTCTGGAGCTTTGCTTCTGGTGGCTTTGTATTCTGGATATTCTTGTTTGCGGTGAGTTGGTTCTCTACGATCAAAGCAGATGGCAAAGTATTCTGGTTGCTGGTCTATTAGAAGCTGAATTAGAATGTTAAAAAAGCCTAAAATAGCATTTGTAGGAGTGCCATTTGAGCTTTTTAGGGGGGGAAGAGCATAGAAGCCTCGAAATACTAATGCCGTTCCGTCAATAAGAAGTAATTTATTCATTGGATTTTTTAAGAAAATTTTGCTAATATATTATGATAAAATTTAAAAAATAAAAACTTGAAAATTGCTAATGTCTATTTTGTTTGTGTGGATGGGGAGCTGGAAGGGAGCTTGAGAGCTTTGCCGATCAAGGTGGTAGCTGAGATAGGGCAGGCGGACATTGTGTTTGTGGGTAGTGATTTTGTAGGTGATCTGTTGGATGAAATGATGGTGGGGGTTGTGCCTGTGGTTCCGGAAAAATATGGTTTTATTGATTATGATCCTGTGCGAGAGGTGGGTGATGCTTTTAATTACGATCCTGAAAATTCCGTTTTAGCGATTTATGCTTTGAGCAGGGCGATTGAAAATCATAAATTTGTATATGATTGGAAGTCGATTCAGTCAAATTTCAATACACGTCTCAAGTTGTCTAAAAAGATGTTAATCTAGTGACTGTGGGAATCCGCTAGAGCTATTTGAGCTGCTGGAGCCTTGGAGGTCACTGGTGATGTTGTCGATGGTTGTTATGATTTGCTGAATGTTGAGGTATTTGACAGTGTTTATTCCAACGACGCGCCCAACAACATTGACGATAATTACAGAGGCCATTGTAAAAATGAGTCCGATGATTGCGAATCTAATTGTTGAGACTGCTTCTTTGATTTTGTCGTCTGTCCCTCCCGAAAGTATGAATTTGATTCCACCCCAAAAGACAAAGACGAAGGAGAGCAGCCCGGAAATTATAATGGCAAAGGCAATTAGTTGATTGATTAAATCGATGACACTTGCGCTTTCGGCTGTGTCTAGGATTGACCCTTGGATTAATTGGAGGTAGTACATAAAAAAACTCATCTTATATAAGATGAGTTTAATTTATTTAGTTGAATTTTTCAAACTAAACTTCTAAATCTTCATTAAGACCTGAGTTTGGTAGGTTTGATTCGCTTCCTTCTGGTTCTAAGATTTTAAGATTTACTCTTTCTTCGTTTTTAGATCCGATTAATCTTAGAAGAATTCTAATGGCCTTGGCAGTTTGTCCGCTTTTACCGATGATTTTACCCATGTCATCTTTGGCCACCTTTAATGTAATTAAGATGCCTAGATCATCAATTGATCTTTCGATTTCTACTTCTTCTGGGGAGTCTACGATGCTTTTTACAACAAACTCAATAAAATCTCTATCTTTGAATGTATCGTTCATTTTTATTTCGATTAATTATATTTTAAAGAATGTTTTATTCTTCTTGTGTTTTTTTCTTTTTAGCCTTTTTGGTTTTGGCTGAGAGATATTGATCCATATCTTTCATGCCTAGCTTTTTGCAAAGTGAGGCTACAGTTGCAGATGGTTTGGCGCCCTTGGCGATCCATTCTGTAACTTTTTCTTGATTGATCTCGAGAACTTTAGGTTCTTGAGTTGGTAAGTAGTGTCCGAGCACTTCGATGTGCTTCTTGGATACTGCTTTGGACTTCTCTGCGACAACCACTCTGTATGCAGCAAGGTTGCGTCGTCCTGTTCTTTGAAGTCTAATTACTAGCAATTCGTCTTTGGTTAGCTGATAAAATGCTAAACCATACTATCAAGTTGAGTATGGATGTCAAGTTTTATTTAGCAAATGACAATTTCGTCAATTTGGTAGTCATTTACTTGGGTTTGGAGTTTTTGAAGATACCTGTGTTTATTGTAGAAAATCTCATGCCTGGCAATACCATTATGGCACTTAATAAAAATTTTACCTTGTTGAAATTTTAAAATGTTTGCTTCGTAAAGCTTGAGCTCTTGTTCGAGGATGCTGCGTGCTAAGTGGCAGGCGTGTGTGGCTGATAGGGTTTTTTCGAGGCCAACTCTTTTGATGTGTTTGGAGAGTTCGTTTCTTAATTCAAAAAACATCTTGATATACTTTTAACGTTTCGTCAGTCATTGTAGCAAAGCTAAATAATTTTAGTTGTAATTTCGCCTGTTTCGCAAGTTTATTGACAGTAGCTTGATTACTGATGAGCTTATGTATGGTATGTGCTATGTCGGCTGGATCTTTGGGATTAAAATATAGGGCGGCCCGGCCTGCGACTTCGGGGAGTGCTCCTGTGTTGGAACAAGCAACGGGAGTATTGTAAAAAAAGGCTTCGAGTACAGGAAGTCCAAACCCCTCTACCAAAGATGGTTGTACGTAGAGCTGTGCTTGTGTGAAAAGTGTGGCGAGTTGTGTTTTGGAGACTTTGTTGAGGATGTGGATGGACTTTTTGTGTTTAGATTTGTTGATGAGCTCTTTGGGCTTGGGGTGATCTGCTGATGGGCTGCCTGTAAGCTTGAGGTCGCCTGGGTAGTTATATTGGTTTTTGAGGATTTCGAATGCGAGAATTAAATTTTCTATATTTTTATGTGACTTCCAATTTCCTGCATAGAAGAGGTAGTTTTGTTTTGCTAGGGATTTGGCTGGTTTGGAAAAAATGCAACCTTCGTAAATGACCTGGGATTTATTCTTTGTAAAGGGGATTGTCTTGTTAAGTTGCTGTTTGGAGAATTTAGAAACGCAGATAATTTTTTTGGCTTTGAGGCAGTTTGTATAAAAGCTTAGTTTGTAAGCTAACTTTTTAATATAGTTTTTTGCATGTGTGTTAAGAGTGACATCGTGAATGGTGACGATGTTTTTTTTTAGGTATAAAATTGGGGCGTTGAAATGAGGGAAGTGGACCAGATCTAATTTGTGTTGGTATAGTATTTTGGCAAAAGTAGTTTGCTCCTTGAATGAATAGATTGGTGAGTCGACTAGGAGTTTTTGAAAGTTTTTGTTTGGGATTTTAAATTGAGAATACTCTGGATTGTTCATAAACAAGATGTATTTGTTGTGCTTGTTTTTTTGTGATAAATGTTTGACTAAATTTTCTATATAATGTCCTATGCCAGTAAAATTAGAGCCGATCATGCGACAGTCGATGCCAATTCTCATTGTGACTATGTTAAGTATTAGGATTATACTTTTTATTAAAAGATTTGCAAAAATTAGTTTGACTTTTGTCTTAATATAATTAATATGTGTATACATTCAGCAGTGGGGTCGTAGTTCAGTTGGTTAGAACGCCTGCCTGTCACGCAGGAGGTCGCGGGTTCAAATCCCGTCGATCCCGCCA
>CAYYFV010000032.1:0-9486 GCA_964471455.1 uncultured Candidatus Peribacteria bacterium
GTTCTAAGATTGATTTGATATTCTTAACTGCTGTTTCTGTTTCTATTTTTGCGAGAATTTGTGCGTGGCTTTGTGTTAATTTTTTTAAGGCTATTAAATCATTGGCATTGTGGATGAAGCTAAGTGATATAATGTCTATTTGTTGATCTATTGCAAATTGAATGTCTTGTTTGTCTTTTGTGCTAATAGCTTGGAGTCCTAGTTCTATGGAAGGTGCATTGCATCCGTTCATGTTCTTGAAGCTGCCGTGGCTTTGACTTTCTAGTGTGATGATTTGTTTGTCTGTTTGGACCTCTGTAATTGTAAAGATTATATCGCCATCTTTGATTAGGAGTTTTTTGCCTATAGCATCTTTGTTGTATAAACCTTTGGCTTGGAGTTGGATGTGATTGGGACACTTATCAAAACTAGCTTTGAGTATATCTGTGGGTTTGACGTGGATTTCTGTATCCAAATTTTGGACCCTAAGTTTGGGACCCTGTAGGTCTTGTAGAATTAGTATTGGTTTTTCTTGGTCTTTGGAGGCTTGTCTGATGTTTTTAATTATTGATGCATATTCTGCATGGGTGCCCCAGCTAAAATTAAGTCGAAACATATTACATCCATTGTTTATAAATTTTGTAATAGCTTGGATATCTCCATGTTTTGGGCTGATTGTGATACAATTGATCATAAAAAAAACTAATATTCACTTTATTATATCATGAAAATTAGTTTTTTGTAAGGTTTTTTGGCTGTGAGATTTATTTAACTGTGACGCTTTTTGCTAGGTTTCTGGGTTTGTCTGGATTGTTGTTTTTGAGAATTCCGAGAAAATAACTTAAGAGCTGAATTGGTATTAAGTTGATAATTGCAGCATCAATGTCATGTTCGGGTACTTTGAGCCAAATATCGAAGGCTTGATTCGATTCTGGGCTAACGCCTATGATGAGACCTCCTCTGGATTTGATTTCGATGGCATTAGAAATGATGTCTGCATGATATTTGTTTTTAGTTGCGAGTACAATTACCGGTGTGCCTTCTTGAATAAGTGCTAGTGGGCCGTGTTTGAGTTCACCTCCAGCAAAGGCTTCGGCATGTATATAACTAATTTCTTGGAGCTTGATTGCAGCCTCTTTAGCAACAGGGAAGTTGATACCCTTGCCTATAATGTAGATATCTGATGTGTCTTTGATTTTTGCCGCGAGTTTGAGGAGAATGTTTTCATATCTTGGATTGAGCATGTCGTTAATTTTTCCGGAAGCATCGTGCAGAATTTGTTTGGCTTGTAGAGTTTTGTCGATACAGGCATATGCTAGGAGTATAAGAATGCCAAGTTGTGATGTGGTGGCCTTGGTTGAGGCTACGGCTTTTTCGATACCTGCATTGATGAGTATTGTTTGGTCTGCGGTGCGTGAAATTGTTGAGTTTTTGACATTGGTAATACATGCAGTTTGACAGTTTTTGGCCTTGGCCATTTCAATTGCTTCTAGAGTGTCTATGGTTTCGCCGCTTTGGGAAATTCCAATCACAAGCGAGTTCGGCTCAAGAATTTCCTCTAGGTGTGAGAATTCAGATCCATATTCGAAGTTGACTTTCTTTTTGGCAATTTTGGCAAATAAATATCTGGCACACATCGATACTACTCCGGTTGTACCACAGCCCACAAAATATACTTCTTGGGCATTGTTGATCATTTGTGCGACTTTTTGTATGAGTGCAGGCTCTTGATTGCAGGAGCGTAAGAGGGATTCTTTTTGTTCCATTATTTCTTTGATCATATAGTGTTCAAAGTCGCCGAGTTCGGAATCTTCTGGATCTAGGTCTACCTCGATATCTCTTTTTTGAATGGGTTTGAGAGTCAATAGGCTGTAGAAGTTTTTTGAGACTTGCTTGTCTTGGATTTCAAAGACTGCTAGTTGGTTATCATCTAGATAATTGACAGTGTGTGTGTGTTCTAAAAATGCTGGAATGTCGGACGCTATAAAATAATGATTTTTGTCCGTGACACCGATAATGATTGGCGATCCATTACGTACTGCGTATAGTTTGTTTTCTTTTAAGAACTTTATTACCAATGCGTAGCGTCCTTTGAGGATTTGATTGAGTTTTTGAATTGCAGTGAGTTGTTCGTGATTTTGGAGTAAATCTTCTAGCAAAACTACTGCGACTTCTGAGTCAGTCTCGGATTTAAAATGATAACCTTTTTTTTGGAGTTGTGTTTTGATTTCGCTGTAGTTTTCAAAGATGCCATTGTGAACAAGGATAATTTCCTTGTTGTTTGAGAGATGTGGGTGTGCATTTTCTATGGTGACTCCTCCGTGAGTGGCCCACCTTGTGTGACCAACTGCGAATTGGACTTCGTTTGGGAATGGATTGTCTGCATGTTCGATTTCACCAGTTTGCTTAAATACTTCAAATTGATGTTTTTTTTGAATACCTATGCCGAATGAATCATATCCTCTGTATTCTAATTTTTTGAGGCCGTTTAATACTGTTTCTGTTGCATTTTGTTTAAATCCAACAAATCCAAAAATACCACACATGATATATGGGTTAGATAAAAATAATTTATAACAGCTCTTTTTTGACTTCAAGACTTTGCTGTTGACACTAGTTCCATATCACGGCTGATATATCTTTGTTTTGTGTGCTGATTGAGTGACCTTGGGTTTTTTGGACTATGACGACATCTTCGATGCGGATTCCATATTGATTGGTTTTGTATATTCCAGGTTCAATTGTGATAGCCATGTTTGTTTCTAGTTTTTGTTTGGTTTTGCTCCCAAGGTAGGGAAGCTCATGTACATCCAGACCAATACCATGTCCGAGTGAGTGTTCCATAAGATCTGGACTGAGAATGTTTCGACATTCTTGGTCTAGTCTTTTGATAGATTTTCCATGGTGAGCCTGTTTAATACCATGTAAATGTGCGTCTAGGACTTTCTGATAGTCTGCTTGTAGTTGTTTGGATGGGTTTTTAGGTAAGAAGGTTCGGCTCATATCACTTTGGTAGTTTTGGTATTCGACCCCCATGTCAATAAGAATGACATCAGTTGACTTGAGTTTTCGATTGCTGGGGCTGTGGTGAATGTTGGCTGAGTTTTCTCCAAAGGCAACTATTGGGTCGAAGCTTAGTTGTGGACAACCATTGGATAGAGCATGTAATCGAATTCGGTTGGCAAGTTCCATCTCTGTAATACCAATTTGCAAGTCTTTAATGGTTTGATTGAGTGTGAGCTGATTTAGTTCTTGGCTTTTTTTTAATAAATCCAACTCCCACCCCTGTTTTATTGTGCGGCATTTGCTGATAGATCCCTTGGATCTAATAAATTTTGTGTTTTTAAATATACGCTTGAAGTCTAAGTATTTTTGGTAGGGAATTGATTCTTGAAATGTGAGAGAGGAGAGTTGGTGTTTGTTTTGGAAGGACTCTAGTTGTTTGCTGTTTTTGACTATAACGACTTTTAGTTTTTTTGATATGAGTTGTGTTGCAGCGTTTGTGTATCTAGGGTCGGTGAATAAAAATGTTTTATTATCAATTTTAATTACAAATCCATTGGAACCGGAGAATTTTGTATGATAAAAAATATCTTTTTTATCAGTTATTAAAAAGCCTGATTGCATATTAATGATATGTTATTGATTGGGAATTAAGAAAATCATATACTCTTTGAATGCATAATGTAAGTTCAAGTTCTGATGGGTTGAGGTGTGTAAACAAATTTTCATAATGGTTGGGGTGCATGGTGCTGATTTGGAATTCTGATAATTGCTGGCTATTTAAGATGACTTGTTGGTGATGGTTGTCTTTTTGTCCCATTTGTTGGTCTAACTCTTGTTTCAAAGGGGTTGTAATTTCGAGAGATGAACTTCCTATGATGACTTCTTGGATTTTGTTTTTTTTCTTGTTAATTATTTTTTGCATTTCTTCGAAATGCTCAAATTCTGTTTCTAGTTCATCCTGTTGTGATATGAAGTATGATTCGAGCATGTTGAGGCTGATGCCTGCTTTGCTATGATATGAATGGTAACGGGTATGGTTGCGACCGCCGCTGAAAAATGCAAAGCCCGCACTGCCACAGCTGTATGCACCGGTAAATGAATATATGTGTCCATGATTTTGAGTAACTCGTGTATTGATGCCTTCAACAACACTGCTGAGATACTCGTTTCCGCCATCTGCATCTAGGTAATAAAAAACTTCAATTGGTAGATTTTGAAGTTTGTATAGTTGTGTTGGTCTGTGGAGGCCTAACTTTGCTGTTATATGGTCGATGGTACTTCGAGTTTTTTGGATATTGTTTTTTAGAAGTTCCTGCAGGGTGAGTATTGTGTCTATTTGATTTATATTTGTTCTATAGTTCGTTTGTTGTTCGGGATCACTTATGTAGCAATGTGTTTCTGGCTCCAAAGTTTCCGTTTGATCTATGACTATATGTATTTTGATAGATTCAGGCATTTTTGTTTTTAGTATAATGTTTTTTGAGTTTTAATCAAACTGACTCTCTGAGATTTGCTTATAAGCTTGGCAAAATGAGAATAATAGTTTAAAATTTTGCTAATTATAATGATTATTTATGTTTTGTGATGAAGTCACTATCAACGTAGAAGCCGGAGCTGGTGGTAATGGTATGAATTCTTTTCGGAGAGTGTTGTACAATGCAAAGGGTGGTCCAGATGGTGGCAATGGTGGTCAGGGTGGTAATATAGTTTTGAGGGGAGATGCCAACCTGAATACTTTACATACTTACCGTTCTGCTAAATTCTATAAGGCTGGGGATGGCGACAAAGGTGGTAAAAATCATTGTGCAGGTGCCACAGGAGAAGATTGTGTCTTGTTGGTTCCGCTTGGTACCAAAATTTATGATGCACATTCTGGGGAGCAGATTGTAGATATTTTGTCCGAAACCGATGATTTTGTTGTGGCCTGTGGTGGGCGTGGCGGATTTGGTAATTCGCATTTCAAGTCTTCTGTCAGACAAGCTCCCAATTTTGCGGAATTGGGTGAACCTGGAGAAATCAAGGATATTAAGATGGAGTTGCAGTTGGTTGCAGATGTCTCAATTATTGGTGTGCCTTCGGCAGGCAAGTCAACTTTGATTTCTGTTTTGTCAGATGCCAAACCAAAAATTGCCGAATATCATTTCACCACTATTGTTCCCAATTTGGGCGTGGTGAGTACTGATCGCTTCGGTTTATCGAAAGATGATTCTTTTGTGATATGTGATGTGCCAGGTTTGATCAAGGGAGCTTCTGATGGTAGGGGGTTGGGTGTTCAATTTTTGCGACATATCAAACGATCGAATGTCTTTATTCACTTACTAGATATTTCTCGTGACGATTTTGTTGATGATTATGAGGTTATTTTGTCGGAATTAAAAAGTTTTGATAGGGATTTATTAGAACGGCCTATGTTGGTTGTATTTAATAAAGCTGATGTCTTAGGTCCAGAATTGGTGGCAGAGCAAATTAAACTGTTCAAAGAGAAATATCCAGATGTAGAAACTTTAACTATTTCTGCGGTTGCGCAGATGGGACTCAAACCATTGGTCTCCAAACTTAAAATCTTGGTGGAAGAAACCAAATCTAAATTTGTGATTGAGAAAGTTGTTTCACAGCATGTGACCTATCAACCACAAACAGCAGATCCACGTTTGATACGCGTAGAGAAGGTGGGAACTTTGACTTCTATTGATAAATATACCGAAGAGCAATATCAGGCAGATATTTATCAGGTCTTTGGTAAGAGATTGGAGCAAATTGTACGGATGACTGATTTTGAGAACCATGAGGCTTTGGCCCGTGTGTATGATGTGCTTGCAAAAATGGATGTTTATCCTGTTTTGCGCAAGCAAGGAATTCAATTAGGTGATATAATTCGTATTGCAGACAAAGATATTATTTATCGTGGCGAATAATGAAGATAATTTTTGGATTAGGTAACCCTGGTGATAAGTACATAAAAACCCGACATAATGTAGGCTTTAAGTTTGTTGATTATATTGCTAATAAATTTTCTTCTGTGTTTGTTGCGAAGTCTAAATTGAAAGCCGATGTTGCAGAGATATATATAGAATCGGAGAAGGTTCTGTTGGTCAAACCCCAAACTTTTATGAATCTTTCTGGAGATTGTGTGCGTTTGACGTGTGATTTTTATAAAGTTTCTTATGATGATATTTTGGTAGTGTTTGATGATATTGATTTGATGTTTGGAGATTTTCGGTATCGAAAGAGTGGAGGTGCGGGGACTCATAATGGTATGCGGGATATTGTTTTGAAGCTTGCTTCTAAGGATTTTGCACGTATGAAAATTGGTATCGAAATAGAAAATAGGCCCCATGAGTTGTCTGCCTTTGTTTTGTCTGAGTTTGCCTCTGGGGAATCTGATGTGTTGAATAAGTTATTTGGGGATACATGGGATAATACTTTGGATAATTTCCTTGATTTTTCTGAAAAAAAGTCCTAAACTGCCATTACTTAGTTTTTAATATATATTAAATGTACTCTGTTATAGAATTTGCTGGTCAACAGTTGAAGGTACAAAAAGGTGATATAGTTACTGTAAACCGTGTTAATCATAAAGAAGGTTCTAAGTTCGATGTAGAATCTGTTTTACTTAAATTTGATGCTGATGGTAAGGATGTAACAATTGGAGCTCCACTTGTTGAGGGTGCAAAAGTTACTTTCAAAGTTTTAGAACATAAACTTGGAGATAAAGTTCGTGTTTATAAAATGAAGGCCAAAAAACGTTATAGAAGAAATAAAGGTCATAGACAATCACTTACTGTACTCGAAGTAGTTGCAGCTTAAGTAGATTTTCTTACTAAATGTTATATTAAACCGTCTAAATGGCGGTTTTTTTGTTATGTCTTGAGAAAAAATTATATGAGGCGTGTAATTTATTCTTTAATTTGATCTGTAGCTTTAGTTGGAGGTAGCTCGAAGTTATATTTTTGGCCATATAGTTCGAATTCTAGTTTGTAGGCTTGCAGGATTTGTTTGTCGATTCCGTATATTGATTTTAGTTGTTGGTTGATTTTGCGGTTGCCGTATTTTTGGTCACCGGCAATGGGTAAGTCGATTGATTTGAGATGGACCCGGATTTGGTGCGTACGTCCTGTTTCGATAAGAATGTCGAGTAAGCTAAATGTGGTGTCTAGTTTTTTGTTGTAGAAGCTTTCTGTAAGTTCGAAGTGGGTGATTGCATGCTTGGCATCTTTTGCTATCGAAATTTGCATACCTGTTGGGTCTAGTGGGTCTCTTTTGAGAGGTGCAGATATGGTTCCGGTTTTGCTTTTGGGGACACCTACTATTAGGGTTTGGTAGTGTTTTTTGATGGTTCTGTTAGCAAAAACTTCTTGGAGTGCATAGTGGGTTTTGTCATTCTTTGCTATTAGCATAAGTCCTGAGGTGTCTTTGTCTAGTCTGTGGACAAGACCTGGGCGGAATGGGGCACCAACTGTTGATAGTTGCTTGTTGTGGTGCATTAGAATGTTTATAAGAGTCATTTGCTCGAGGTTCTCTGGGCTGGGATGGACTGTGAGGCCTTGTTGTTTGTTTATGACAAAAAAATCATCGTTTTCAAATATAATTTCTAGATCTCCTGCTTTTGGTCTGAGAAGTGTTTCTGCTGTGAATAATTCTATATCGATAACATCAGTTTCTTGAATTTTATAGTTTTTTTTAACCAGTTTTCCATTAACTTTTACAAGGCCTTTTTCGATGGATTTTTGGCATCGAGCCCGAGATTGCTCCGTGGCGTCTTGTAAGAATTTGTCGATTCTTTGTCCGTGTTTGTCGAAGTCTATTGTAATTTGCATATGATTTTTTGCTTATTCTACATGAATTGAAGTTTTTGTAAATATTTGCTATAATTAAATTAATAGAATTTGAATAATGAATGATGAATGAGTTTCAGAAGCAGAGTGACGAAACTAAAAAAAGTTACAATACGACTGTAGATGAATATGTTGCTAATGTAGATTCGAGACATCCTTATTGGATTTCTGATAAATTTACTTCGCGTTTGGAGCGGGGGGCATCTATCCTAGATGTGGGCTGTGGCCCTGGGCGAGATGCGAAGATTTTTTCTGATATGGGATATGAGGTTCATGGTATTGATTTTGCCTCTAATATGATTGACAAAGCACGATCTAGAGTCAAGAGTGCTACTTTTGAGGTAATGGATATTACTCAATTGTCTCTTGATAATAAATATGATGCTTTTTGGGCTAGTGCTAGTTTGTTGCATGTGCCACATGATAAGTTGTTAGATGTGTTAAAAGACTTGAAATCCCTTTTGAAGCCAAATGGAATTGGCATGTTTTCTCTTAAATTAAGATTGTCCGATGTGGATTTAGAAACATTTGTTCCGGACTCACGTTATGGTGGTGTTAATAAATTTTGGGCTTATTATACAGAAGCAGAAATTCGACGATTTTTGACGGAGGCTGGTCTGGAGCTACTTGAATTTGCATATAAGGATAATACTGCTTCTGAGTATGTAACACATGAGTGGATGTACTGTTTTGTAAAGAATTCTTAGACTTGAGAAATGTGCTTTGAATCATTATAATTTGTGTGATTTAAATTATATTCATGCATATTTCTGTTAGTGATTCCATTTTTCAAAAAATCCCTCATTTAAAGTCCAACTATGTTGTTTGTGAAAACATGCGTTTTCGTGAATCTACTCGTCATGAGCTTTATGATGGATTGAATGAACTATTTTCGCGTCTGCGTGGTCACAAATCTCTCAATGACAAGAAGGAAATTGGAGAGTATCAAGAACTTCTGTCTGAACTTGGTTTAGCTCATGCGGATGTTTCTACTAGTAGCATGGTCAAATTGATAGTTGATAAGAAAAAAGATCTAATTTTGAATCATCCAATTATAGATTTTTATAACTATTTTTCTTTGCATCATCTGATTCCTATTGGTGCTTATGATTTGGATAGAATCCAAGGTGACCTGGTCATGCGAGACTCTGTGACCGACGATATGTTCCAGAAGCTTGGTACAGATAAGAAGATAAATGTAGAAAAATCCGTTGTTATGGCAGATAGCCAAGAGGTTTTGTGCGTGGATTGGGTGCACAAGCAGTCCGATATTCAAAAAGTGCGTGCAAATACAAAATATGTTTTGTTTAGAATAGAAAGTCTTCGAGATGAAGTGGAGAATGCCAAGGTTTTACAAGAATTTATCGACCTTATATCCAAATTTTTCGAATTTGATGCTTGTGAATTTAAGACCCTAGATAAGGAGAATGCTTCTATCAAATTGTCACTCTCAGAAGAGGCAAGTGCTCGTCAGGAGAGATTTGTAGATTATACAGATATTCTTTCTCGTGGTGTTTCTGATGTGATTGTTTATGATGATTTGATGGCAGACTTGATTGATGGCAAAAAACTTAAGATCAAACATGGTGTCGACCCAACCAAACGCTCTTTGACTTTTGGTCATGCAGTTAATAATAATATAAAAACACAATCAGATTTTTTATCT